>CAZHYH010000072.1:0-1546 GCA_964536655.1 uncultured Candidatus Saccharibacteria bacterium | reverse complement strand
TGATTTTTGATTTTTCAATTTTACATTTACTTAAATGCTCTCTTTGTTTTCACGTACCACTTGGTTATGTCCGCGAATCTATCCGAAGCCGTATTGATTACTTTCGTTTTATCTATCCCTCCCAAGTTGGGAGTAGCTATATAAAGATAGTCGGGAGAGTAAAGAAACACCGCCGGAGCGTCAGAGGCAATCATATTGCTTATTTTCTCTAACTTGTTCATCCTTTCTTGCTCATCAAATGTTTTACGGTAAGTTTCCAGTTCCGAGTCCACGTCTTTATTCTGATAAAGGGCTAGATTTTGGTCAGGATAGAAGCGCCTGGAGGAGTGCCAGAAAGCGAAAAGGTCCTGTCCCTCCTTAACTATATTACCAAATAAGAGCAGTTCATAGTCGGTATTTCTTAAGATGTCTTCTTGAATACTCTTCAAGGGCAGAGTTCTTATAGAAACTCTCGCTCCGTAACTTTCCCAAGACGATTTGATAGAATTCGCGGTTTTTATGAGGAACGGTTCTTCCGGCACCGTTAAATTTAGTTCCAAGCCGTTAAGCAGACTCGTATCAATTGTGGAGTTCGATTCTTCCGTAAAGACAGTAGGGCCGTAGAGTATGGTGGCATGAGACTGGAAGATGTCGTTAGCGAGCTTTGTCCGATCTACGGCGCTATCCATTGCCTTTCTTACTTTTAAGTCCTTAAGTTTTTCATTGCCCGCGCTTTGGTTTATGAAAACGGCATAATAACGCGATGACGGCAGATAATAAACATTGTGCCTCAACCCTACCTCTACCAGCGATTCAGCCGTGCTTAAACCGAAGCCGTCAATCTGCCCGGAGTTGTAGGCGTTCAAAAGCTCCGAGGTGTTGCGATAAAATTTAAAAGTCAGTTTTGGTATGTAGGGCTTATCGCCGAAGTAGCCGCTATTCTCTTCCAAGTTCATTATATTAATTACTCCTTTCTCGTCACTCTTATAACTCGCGACTTTATAAGGCCCAGAACCTACCGGTTTCAAGCCGTAAACGGAAAACTTTAAATTTTCTACCGGCGTGTCGGCGAAAATATGCTTGGGGATAATCAGAAGATTTTTAAGGTGGTCTTCTTCGAAGAAAGCGTAAGGACTCTGGAGTATGAATTTAACCTCCAATTCGCTTACTCTTTCGGCCATAACTCCTTGGAAGCTTGCCAAAAGAGGGGAGCGCGCCCCCGGATCCTGTATGGTTTGAATGGTAAAAATAATATCATCGGAAGTGAGCCTTTCTCCATCCTGCCAGCGTATATTTTCTTTTATCCTTACGCTGTAGATGAGTTTGTCTTCCTTCGCCAGTTTAATGCTCTCGGCCACGTCCGTCACGCTTGAAAAAACCAAGCGGGACAAGTCTCTATCGGCCTCGCTTCCGGGAACGGCCGGATTTATGAAAATCGGCTGACCGACAATGCCCTCGCGGAACTCGCCGCCTCTCTTTGGCGCTAATGTCATATTATCTTGTATGTAAAATGAGGTTCTTATGACAAGAGTGATTATAAAAACCATAAGCGCGCCCCAGAATATCA
>CAZHYH010000071.1:0-1564 GCA_964536655.1 uncultured Candidatus Saccharibacteria bacterium | reverse complement strand
GCCATGATGGAAGCCGGGCTTTTTTATGGTTTGAATAGATCAAAGACTAATCCTAAAATGAAGCCTTATCTATCCTCTACAAAATCCGGCATAGAAATTATTAATTTAATTCAGACATTAAAATCTCTAGAGAGCGCTTCCAAAGTTTTAAAAGAAAAAATTAAGAGCGGCGGGCTGCCGCTTATTGTCGGCACCACCCCGGCCGTAAAAGCTTCAGTAAAAGAATTGGGAACTAAATTTGGCGTGCCTTTCGTTATCGAGCGTTGGTTAGGTGGTACTTTAACCAACTTTAAGACGATTACTTCTAGAGTTCAGTATCTTAAGAAACTTCGGATTGACAGAGAAAGCGGCAAATTAGAGAAATATACCAAGAAAGAGAAATTAAACTTCGAGAGGGAAATGGGGAAACTCGATAGACTCTTCTCCGGTTTGGGCGCTATGGATAAGATGCCGGCAGTGGTGATCATCTTTGATCTTAAAAATCACGAAGTCGCCGCTAAAGAAGCAAGGCGTATGAAAGTGATAAGTATTGCCGTCTCTAACACTAATGTTGATCCGGAAACAGTTGATTACCCTATAATTTCTAACGACAGGAATCCGAAAAGCATAGAGTTTATATCTTCCTATTTGAGCAAAGCCATAGAAGAGGGCAAAAAAGAGGCGGTAGAGACGGTTAAAACTGCAGAAGTTAAAAAGGAGAATGGTAAAAGTTAATGATGTTCAAAAACTAAGAGAAACTACCGGCGCTGGTGTTATGGAATGTAAGAGAGCGCTTGATGATGCCGGAGGCGATTTCGGCAAAGCAGTTTCTTTAATTAGAGAAAGGGGACTCATAAAAGCTGAGAGTAAAAAAGAGAGAGCTGCGCACTCCGGTATTATTGAGTCCTACGTTCATAATGATCGAGTAGGCGTGCTTCTAGAAATCCACTCTGAAACTGATTTTGTTTCGCGTTCAGAACCGTTCAGAAAATTAGCGCACGATTTGGCGATGCAAATTGCAGCGATGAATCCTCAAAGCGTAGATGACCTTATGGCTCAGAATTACATCAAAGATGAAAAGAAAACCATTGAGGAACTTATAAAAGGGATGATCGCTAAAGTCGGGGAGAATATACAAGTGGAGAAATTTATCCGATACGAAGTTTGATTATGTACGATTTATTTATTCAAACAGCTTTAATGATTTCTTTGGGCGTAATAGTATACCTGGTTGCTTTAACTCTTCCGCGCATCCCCGTAGAAGAAAAAACGGTTTTAAACGGCAGTGACGCAAAGAAGCGCACCTTGACTAATGTTTTGCGGCTTGATGAAATAGATAATCGTTTGAAAGCTCTTAAAGATAAAACCCTCCGCCGCATCAAAGTTCTTATAATGAAAGCGGATAATTTCATAAGCAAGCGGTTGAATAATGGCGGAGACAAGATATAATAATTCTTGGACGTTAGACGGATGCGTTTTTCTGCCGGCGGGCAGTTTCGTGCGCAGGTGGCAGAGCGGTTAATTGCACCAGACTGTAAATCTGGCGCCCTTCGGGCTACGGAGGTTCGAATCCTCCCCTGCGCAC
>CAZHYH010000070.1:0-1637 GCA_964536655.1 uncultured Candidatus Saccharibacteria bacterium | reverse complement strand
AAGGTCGAATTTAAATTTTATTAAGTTTTGTAAACTGACGAACATGCCTTATTTATCACCGGAAGAAGAACAAGCAATAATTGAGCCCCGGCCAATGGCTGATTTTGTTGAAACCCCTTATGTTAAGCGATTAACTCACCGAGCTTTAAGTTATCTTCAAATAGGCATCCCAGTTCATTTTAGGGGGCCAACCGGAACCGGTAAGACCACCCTGGCTCTGCATCTGGCAAGCAAAATTGGAAGACCGGCAGTTCTTCTCCACGGAGATGATGAATATAAGACTTCTGATTTGGTGGGAGGAGAGCATGGATTCCGCTACCGTTATTTGAAAGATAACTTCATTTCCACCGTTTTAAAGGTGGAGCAGGATATGTATAAAAGGTGGACGGATAATCGTTTGACTCTTGCCTGTAAATACGGATTTACGATGATATATGATGAATTTACCAGGTCAAGGCCGGAAGCCAATAATGTTCTTTTATCCATTTTGCAGGAAAAAGTAATGGATTTACCGATAGAAAGAGAGGGAGAGGAATCCCATTATCTAAAAGTTCATTCTAATTTCTCGGCAATTTTTACTTCCAATCCCGAAGAATACGCCGGAACCCACAAAGCCCAGGATGCTTTGCGAGACAGAATGGTTACTATTGATTTAGATTATTTTGACCGAAAAACAGAAATTGCGATAACCGAGGCAAAATCGGGCCTTCCAAGAGATGATTGCGCAAAAATCGTTGATGTAGTAAGGGGAATGCGCAAAACCAATCCCTGCGAGTTTCCTCCGACTGTAAGATCTTGTATTACTCTTGCTAAGGCTGTAGTGGTTAATAAAGGAAAGGTTTCGGCTGGTAATCCCGTTTTTAAAGAATTGGCTCAAGATATTCTAATATCCCAGACGACTCGAAGTCCCTGGTCGCCTCGCCGGAAAGAAATTGAGGCAATGGTGAATGGTTTGATCACAAAATACTGTTAGCTTTTTAGGTATTAGCTTCCTAGGCCTTAGGAGGCGGAGGCTAGGGTTTAAAGTTCAACCCTCGATGTCCGACGGCCTAAAGGCCCAGAAGCCTAAAACCTAAAACCTAAGATGAAAACTTCAATAAAAACTCTTCAAGATGTCGGAAGCCTCCACGACCTAAGGACATATACCGGAGCGGTTAAGAAAAGCGGCAAGCCGGATATTCCCACTACGGCTATTTTGAATTTGTATATGCGGAGGAATGAAAGAGATAGGATATTAAAAGAGTTAAAAGGGTTAAAGAGAAGAAAGACGCAGTTGCAGAAGAGATTGGAAGACGTTGAGAAAGAGATGACAAAACTTGTGGAGAAAGCCGCTAAAACAGCGATAGAACTTAGAGGGACTGCCGGAGAAGAAGCTTCTCCAAAAGAGGAAGGCGGCAATCCCGGTAAAGGACCAGAAGAGAAAAGAGGTAATACAGTTTTAGAATATTAAGCATTTATCCACGAAAACGAGCCCCGAAGTAAGAACTTCTTACCAAACAGCCATTATTTCGGAAATATGTGTAATTATTTTTAAAGAAGTCTTGGGGCGTAGCCCCGTAGTGAACGAAGTTCTACTACGGGGCGAGCTAAAGGCGAAGTTTGAGTGGTTACAAATGCTTACCCCCTCACTCGAAAAT
>CAZHYH010000069.1:0-1666 GCA_964536655.1 uncultured Candidatus Saccharibacteria bacterium | reverse complement strand
TTCGCCGGCTCCGGCACAACCGCGCACGCGGCTCTTGCCCTCAATAAAGAAGACGACGGCAATCGGAAGTTTATTTTAGTAGAGATGGAAGATTATGCGGACAAGATTACAGCCGAGCGGGTGAGGCGGGTGATTAAAGGCATGAAGGGCACTAAAGATGAGAGTTTGAAAAACGGACTTGGTGGGAAGTTTAGTTATTTTGAGCTTGGAAAGCCAATTGACACAGAGCGGATTTTGAAAGGCGAGGATTTGCCCTCATTTACGGAAATGGCGCGCTATATTTTTTACACCGCCACCGGCGAAGAATTTAACGAGAAAAAGATTGATGAGAAAACTGGCTTTATTGGCGAAAGCAAGGAGTACAAAGTGTACCTGCTCTACAAACCGGATTTGGAGTATTTGAAAAGCACGGCATTGACGCTGGACTTCGCACAAAAACTTGGCAAGTCAGCGAAAAAGCGACTTGTTTTTGCGCCGACTAAATACTTAGACCACGAACATTTAGAACGGCTTGGCGTAGAATTTGCGCAACTGCCGTTTGATATTTATAAAATGGTGGAGTAATTATGCTAAAGAGATTTAATAAGATTTTTGGTATACAAGATTCAGAAGAAGATGAAAAAAGGCGATTTATTCAAAGAATCAACCAGACAATTATAGAAGCGGTTGAAGATTTACGTTACCCGGTATCTTATGAAAAAATCTTCAGAACCCTTTGCTATTCGTTGGGCACTAATGCTGATGACAGAATTGGTAGGGCAAATCAGTATAATTACGGATACGAGACAAGGGTTCCCTCGCTTCGTAGTTTAACTAACGACGAATTTTTATCAACCCTCAAGGTTTTAGTTTTGCTTTATAGATTTTTTAGTGACCAAAAGGAACAACAAGAGAAAATTTCATCGTGGATAGAGGTTGCTCTTTCCAATGCGACCATAGATTTAGGCATTAGATGGAAAAACGGCATGTTTTATCCGAGCGGAGCAAAAACACTGGATGAAAGGTTAGTTGAAGATTCCTTTGATTGGCTGGAAGATTACCCAGACGAAAAGAAAGATTTTCTGAAAGCCATCACAAGTTATTCAGCTAATGAGCTTGGTGAAGTAGTTATCAGTTGTTACTTAGTTGTTGAGGGCTTGGCAAGAAAAATACTCAATAACTCAAAGACGCTTGAGAATAATCGGGAAGAAATTCTGAAGAAAATTGGCTTATCTCAAGAATGGAAATCATTCCTCTCAAGCTATATAAATTACGCAAACGAATTCAAACGACACGCTTCCGAAAAGAGAAGTGGAATTAAACCCTTTGAAGTTGAGGCATTTTTATACTTTACCGGATTACTTGTTCGTTTATTGATTGAATCAGTAGCAACTAAAAAGACTAAAGATAAAAGTTAGTTTTATGGAACTTAAAAATTACCAAAAAACGGCGTTGGAGAGAATACGGAGATACCTTACTTTGGTTAGAAAGGAGATGAACGATGGTAATGTGCGGCATGCGAGCGAGGATGCGTGGCGGGAACTTGTGTTTGAATTTACTCTCGGCCGTTATGACGAAAAGGAAAATGGGCTGGGCCAAGATGTGCCGAATTTTGTTTTGAAAATTCCAACCGGCGGCGGAAAAACTTTTTTGGCGGTGAAAACAATTGACATTATCAATAAGGTTT
>CAZHYH010000068.1:0-1885 GCA_964536655.1 uncultured Candidatus Saccharibacteria bacterium | reverse complement strand
ATCTTTTGGGCTCATTGCTCCTCGCCAAAATACAGGCGGCGGCGTTTTCCCGCACTGACCTTTTAAAATCGGAGCGCCGGATGTTTTATCTCTATATCGACGAGTTTCAAAATTTCGCCACCGAAAGTTTTATCACCATGCTAAGTGAAGCCCGCAAATATCACCTCGCCTTGACGCTGGCTCATCAACAACTCGCCCAACTCTCCGCCCCGCTCCGCGCCGCTATTCTTTCCAACTGCCGCTTACAAGCCTACTTTCAAATATCCCGCGATGACAGCAATATCTTGGCTAAAGAGTCGCTCGTTCCCATTTACAACGACCCGCCCGGCTGGGAATGGTATGTCCAAGAGCTTCAAGAGTTGGGCGACAGGCAATGCTACATTAAAAATAAAAACGACGGCGGCGTTATCGCCGTCCGAACGCTTGACCGAGAGGAGCCTCATAAAGAGGCGGGTATGGGGGAACGGGAATTTGCGACAGAAGTCGCGGGGGCGGGAATCGGACGAAAGTATTTACGCGAAAGAAAAACTATTGAAGCCGACTATCGGGAGCGATTGAAAAAGCTGATTGAAGTTGAAGAACCCAAGAGTTTCCGAGAGCCGAAAAGATTGCTTTAACCGCCTGCCGTTGTTTGTTTCCGCAAAAATCGCAGTCACGGCTTTCTCATTGAAAATCTGCCAAGCGGTTTTCAATTCGGCCTGCTCCGTTTTTCGCGGAAGCTGTCTTGCCCCCGCCCAACCACCCTTCGCTCACGAAAGTTCTAACCGCCTAAAACCGCTTGCTTGAAAAATTACGATAGACCATATTATAAAACGAGCCCTCAGAAGGGCTGAAAATATAGAATTTTATGGTATTTACATTAAAGGGGCGATTTGGTATAATAAAATTGATTTCAATAACCCAACCAATAAATTTATAAAAATATGCTTGATAACGACTAATCTACATTTTAAGGTCTTCCATTATTTGATGAAATGATTTTCCTCCTATAAACTTCCAGCCATCTTTGAAGTTTTTTAGTATATCAGGGGTAATCATTGGATTTTCCAATAGTTCATTTGCTATTTCATGCGCCATTTTCTTTGACCTTATATCTTTTTCGTAAAATCTCCAAAGGACTAACGCCCATGTAGCTTTCCATACATAAGTACGCTTGAAATTGGTCACCTTGTTTTTATTCGTTGCGGCGTTATAAATATCTTCCGCGTGTCTACGAGCTTCTTTTTCATCGTTCATATTCCGCCGGGCTGCCAAGAAAAATGCAAGGTTGTTTTTACACATACATAATAACTCTTCATGCGTCGTGGGATTTAATTTATTTGCGAAATCTACGCTATTACGAGCTTCTATAATAGCTTGGTCAAGAAGTTGACTATGTTTGTTCCTGTTCTCATCCCCCGAAACTTCACAATGGCAATGGTAGTATGTCCAAAGTGCGTAGGCCGTTGTGAAGTGCGCTTTTGCCGCCGCAAAATTTTGTGATTCCTCCGCGATATCTTTAGTTCTAGCTTCAATATCTCTTTTAGTTAGCTCATACAGAAAATAGTTTATCGCTCCTATAAAAGCTAAGATAAGAGCGAGAAAAGAAATTAACTCAACACTGCTTCCCGGCGGGAAGACCTGTGGCCAAATGATTACAGCGAGTCCTACCAGCCCGATGATTACCAATCCTAGTAAAATGTGAACCCACTTAATGCACATAAAAATTAGTATTAAAGAATTATTAACAAACTGCCCTTAACTAAATTTGCCTGTATCTTTATTATATCAACCCCGTCATATTTGACAACCCCTTCCGAAAATTGTATCTACTCCTTGGTTTTATTATCCTCGCCGTCTGGATTAAAGGAAATTTTAACCGCCGAAAACCGCTCCCTTGAAAAAA
>CAZHYH010000067.1:0-2023 GCA_964536655.1 uncultured Candidatus Saccharibacteria bacterium | reverse complement strand
GTTGGGGGGAAGGAATTTTTGCCCGCCCTCGCTTTCCGCCGCCGAATTTCGTGCCAACGAAGTTGGCGCGCCGCTACATCGTCAAACTATAAATCTTAATTCCAGCAAAGAGAAGTAACGCCGCTACCAACAACCACATGGCAAAATTTGCGAATAATGCTGACCTGTTATTAAATTTCTCATAAAATTCTTCTCCTTTTTTCTCTTTATCACGATGTGGAACTGCAAATTTTTTGAAATCATCGCTCGAAGTAACTTGTCCTGTCTGTTGATCCACAAAACCACTGCTCTGCGATGCACTTCTCTCGATTGTGCTTGCTAATTCTCCCGCTTGTAAAACCTGATAATTTAGCCCAAAAACCATTCCATTATATAACTGTCTGACAATCCCACAAACAATCGAGAGAACAATAAGTGTCCAAAATCCTCCGATGAGCCAAATAAAAATTGCTCCTTTTGGTAGCCACTCCGTATTCACTACTGTCCAACCTAAAAGTGCGACATCTGCACTCAAAATAAAATAATCAAGTTTGATGCCTACCTTGTAGTGATATTCAAGTGGATTGATATCGCTCGTCATAAAAATTTATCGGCATTACTTTTAATATCCTCTATCTACGCAGAATTGTTGGAAAGCGAGATCAATGACAGCTCGCCAATTTCCACTTGTTCCATACTTCCTGACCAAATTGTCTTGTAACGCCCCCATCACCAGTTTTGCTATCTCGTAACTGTATGTTGCTTCGTTCCTGCAGTTGCGTGCGGGGTTTTCTCTCCACGCATCATTGAAACTGTAGTAACGCTCCCACGCCTCGTCAGTATCCTTTTTCTCTAATGCTTCCAATAATGCCCGGTTTGCTTGATCTTGAAGAATTTGCGATTGGCTTGGCGCGGCGGGCGCGCTCTCCTTTGGCGCAGGCGGTTCATACTGTGCGTGATCTATAATAATTTTTCTACCACCTTTCAGTTCGGAGATAAGTTCTTTTGCCACGTTGATAGGAATTGCAAGTTTGATTGTTTCTCCTACTGTAACTCCCTTAATTGATTGTCCATAAGACGCAGTATTTATGCCGACGACTTCGCCGTATTTATTAACTAAAGGGCCGCCGCTATTACCGGGGTGAATTTCCGCCGAGGTTTCCAGATAAGTTGCATCGCCATCACTGATTCTCCGCGATATAGTTCCTTCCTTAAAACTTACATCTCCCTCAAGCCCAAAAGGATAACCAAGAGTAAAAACATCTTCGCCTTGTGTTACGTTGTCAGAATCTCCAAAAGATACTTTTGGAAAATCGTCGCCGACTATTTTCAAAATTGCTAAATCAATAATTTCGTCCCGTCCGATAACCTCGGCGGAAAGCGTTCTATCATCAGAAAGTTTTACTTTCGCGGCGGATACGTCCCAAACCACATGAGCATTTGTAAGAATATATCCGTTTTCGTCTATAATCATGCCGCTACCCGCTCCCTTTTTCGTTTCAATAAAAACAGTTGCTGGTTTAACCCGATCCACAATTTCAGAATTGGATAAAGCAACGCGTTTTGCTTGTGTGGTGCTTACATCCTCCTGCATTGGCCTTGCTTTGTTGCTTTGATATTTTTTGACACCAACGTATCCGGCTCCGCCGACTAAAACTACACCAACAATAATCGCGATTAAAATTGGTATTTGGATAAATCCTCTTAAATTATTATTTTGTTTCATAAACATAAAATCAATTTATTAAATCATCAACACTAACATCAAGAGCTTTGGCTATTTTCTTGAGCGTATCAAGCGTTGGATTCTGGTTTTTCCCTGCCTCAATTTTAATAATTGTATTATTGGCGACATCAGCCAATCTCGCCAATTTTTCTTGGGATAACCCCCTTGCTTCCCTAAGTTTTCTAAGCGTTGTTGTAATGTTTGACATACTAATATCGCAGTAGTAGAATCAAAGTATCAGTGATATTTCTTTTCAACTACTACAATGCTACACCAAAAATCCAAAATTGTAAACAGGCGGCGCATTTCGCAAAGCGA
>CAZHYH010000066.1:0-2105 GCA_964536655.1 uncultured Candidatus Saccharibacteria bacterium | reverse complement strand
TTATTCAAGATGGCGACGTTTTAGAAATAAAGCACGGTTGACGCCATAAAAAAGTCGGCTTTAATTTGAAGGATGTCCTACGAAATTATAGACCATACTGCCGATTTAAGAATGAGGGTTTCGGGCAGTTCGCCGGAGGAACTTTTTGAGTCAGCGGTAGCCGGCATGATGTTTATACTAAAAAAGAATCCGAGGGAAAGGGAAGTTGTTAGGAGACAGATAAAAGTGGATTCGGTGAATTTTACAACACTTCTCATTGATTTCTTAAATGAAGTGCTTTCCTTAGTGGAAACACACAAGGAAATTTACACCAAGGTGCGTTTCGGTAAGCTTGATGAAAAGAGTGTTCGGGCTGAATTGAAGGGTACGGTCCAGGAATCTTTTGATGAGGACATTAAAGCGGTTACTTATCACGAAGCTCAAGTAAAGAAAAATAAGGAGAGCGAGTGGGAAACGATGTTAGTTTTTGATATTTAATGAAACGAAGAATATTTATAGCTTTAGGCATTTCGAGCGAATTAGTCAGCTCCATTTTAAGCTGGGAAGAAAACTTTGCTTATAAGTCTAAGGGTACCTACTCCAAGATTCGCTGGCTCAAACCGGAGAATTTACATATCACTTTGGTTCCTCCATGGTATGAGGATGACGACGGGATAGAGAAAGTGAAAGCCTTACTAACTTCTGTAGAAAGGCAACAGTTCGCTTTAAATTTTCATCGAGTAACCTACGGACCCAATCCGAAGAGACCGCGCTTGGTCTGGCTTGAAGGTGAAGCGCCTCGCGGATTGGTTGACCTTATGGGTAATCTCCATAGGATATTAGGTAAGGAGATGGAAAAGAGGCACTTTCTACTCCACCTTACCATTGGCCGTTTCCGAGAAGACGAGCTTAGCTCGTTTCCGGTAAAAGAGATTAACGATGAATTTGTCTTTAAGGAAGAGGCAGATTCACTCCTCCTTATGGAATCTCATTTAAAGAGAAGTGGAGCTGAATATAGCATTCTTTATCAAGTTAATTTATAATTTATTATATAAATTTTCTGCATTTTATGGCTTAAAAAGTATACTTAAACATGGAATTCTTCTACGAAACAGCGGCAACAATTGGATGTACACTTGGCGTTGTATGGCGCGGGGAATATATATTTAATCTGTACTCATATGGAGGCATTCTTAACTCCATTGGATTTACGTTGATCGGATTGAGAGTATTCTTGAGTAATACAAAAGCATCTATCAATCGGGCATTTGCCATTTTTAATCTAGCGTGTGTTTCTTGGAGTCTGCCATATGTTTTTTGGTCCTCTTCTATGGATAAAGAAATCGCTATATTCTGGCTTAGAATTTTAGATGTTGGGGCAGTATTTACCGCCCCGAGCCTTTTATTATTTATAGTTGTATTTCTAGGTTTGTACTCCCGATGTAAGAAAATTGTTCGCGCTATATATCTTAGCTTGATTCCTTTCGCTTTTCTATTTATATTCACCAATTTTCTTATTGCCGATGCGGTTAAAGACAATTTTCCCTTTTTCCGTCCAGTTGCAGGGCCGCTCCTGTTTTTGTATTTGATTATATGGGGAGGAGCGTTAGTGTATGCGGCATATTTGCTTTTTAGATATTATCCTAGTCAAAAAGAACGGCCGATCAATAAGTGGCTGCTCTTTTTTGGGACTGCTGTTGCCTTTGGAGGCGGGAGCACCAATTTTATTATGTGGTATTTTCCGGAAATACCGCCGTTCGGGAATGTTTTTGTCTTCCTTTATGCATTTATTTTTATGTATTTGATAACACAGACCAAATTATTCAGCGCTAAAAAAATTTCAGGAGAGATATTTGCTTTTGCTGTTTGGTTTCTTTCAATTATCAATATTCTTGCAGAACATTCTCCAAGCGGGAAAGAAAAAGCGGTTTTTATATTTATAGTAACAACATTATTTATCGCATTCTTTCTTAAGACTCTTTTTTCTGAAGCGCTGCAAAAAGAAAAACTCAAAGACCTGAACGACCACCTGGAGCAGAAAGTGGCGGAACAGACGGTAGAAGTAAGGAAGGCCTACGAAGTGGAAAAGAAAGCCAGGGTGGAGCTTGAGGAACTGGACAAAGCCA
>CAZHYH010000065.1:0-2184 GCA_964536655.1 uncultured Candidatus Saccharibacteria bacterium | reverse complement strand
GAAAGATAATCGGTAACTGACTAATACTAAAGTGGATATTTTTGACTATAATGTACTGGTAGGGAATTTTGGGTCACCTGCGGCGAACTAAACTCGCCGTAGGCGAAGTAAAGAAATGAAAAAAATTATTTTTGGCTTGATTATTCTTTGTTTCTTCTCCTTAGGCTTTTTTAACCCCGCTTACGCCATTGGGTTAAGTGAAGTAGAATCAGCAACCGGGGTCGATATTATTTATAGCGGTAACGAACAGAATTTAAACATTAGACAAGTGTTGCCCGGCGCCTACGAAATCAAGGCTTCTGCTTTTGCCTGTACCCCACCGGCAACCGGGTGTGAGCCTGATCGATATGAAATTAATCTTCCTAAAAAAGTGGAACATATTTTTGGATTAGGGAGACAGGTCGGAGCATATCAAGTTGAAGTTGCAGACTTTCTTGACCTTTCTTTTGGTAATGGACACATATTTACTCCTAACTCTAAAAATGCAGACGGCACTCCTACTGATCTTGATTTTTTTGAGGTTGATACGAGCCGGATACGGACACCCGTCTTTATTCTGCCTACGGAGAAATTACTTGTCGCCTATATCCAGCCTGCGGTCAAAAGACTGCGTCTCTCGCGCACGGGTAGTTCAACTCAAATGGTTCTAAAAAAAGTCGAGGCGTACCAAATAACCCCGGAAGAAAAGCCCGGTTCACTTTTAATTATTAAAGCTTCCGGTATTCAAGAACTTTACAATATATACTACCAATCGCTTCTTAATTTGGGTTTTTATTTTAAAAAACCTCATTACAAAGTGTTTGGATTAAATTGGGAAGCGTATGACGAGTATGGTTGTTTCACTAATAGAGATAAGATTAGTTCGGCTGTCACTCATTTTGAAGAAAAGGGGCTAAAGTTATCAACGGTGACTATTGGCTCGGGATATTGGGGTGACGCTATGGATCCACACGGTAACGTAGCAGCTGAAAATCTGGTTGGTTGCGGCACGGTAGAATCGGGCTATCCGGCAACAGAATCATTATCTGTAAGTAGGACAAAATATGGTGGATTACAAGGTATTACTGAATTTTTTAACACACTTCTTTCAAAAGGTATTTATCCCATGATTGGCATGAGAGCCAGACTTCAAGTTGGAGTAAAAAATCCCGATGGAAGCTGGCAGTTCGATACGCCAGGGATGGTAAACAAAGCATTTAATAATTTATACCCTGGCAACAGTTTATTTTTAGATGAAGGACATGAATTTTACTATCAGAATGCAGGGAGATTCAAGATGCTTAACCTCTATAACCCAGCAATTTTTTCTACTTGGGTAGATCTCATTAAGAATGCCTATGGCCCTTTTAAAGGAGTAAAAGAAGATGAAATGTATTTTTCTGACCAAAAGAAAAATAATACCCTCCCGAATGAAGTAAATATGCCAGATGGGTGGGCAAGCAAAACTTTCCTTATTTACAACCAGAAATTTAATGACGACTTTATCATTATAGGTAATGGAAGTTGGTTCTCAGCTGGATCCGATGCTCAGTACACCATTGGAAGAATGGGCTCAGCAACAGGAAATTTTCATTTCCCCTATCTCGCTAAAGGCGGTGATGAAATAAAGTTTTATCATGACGCAGCGCTTTCTCAAGTTGTCTCCGGCTACCCCAATCCCGCCATAGGAGCCGGTGGATTTTTTGGTTGGGCAGATGTAGGTACTTCCGGTGAAAAAGATCGGACACTTGACCCGAAATACGAGCTTCCGTTTCTTAGATTTCTAAAATTAAACACGTTTTATCCTGTCGCTAATTATTCTTTAGGCTTCTGGCACCTCCCGGAGCCATTACAAAGCGCTACTGTTTTTTATTTAAAATTACGCAATCGGCTTCATCAGTATGTTTACGATCAGGCTAGTCAAACAGTAGCAGATGGTATTCCTCGCTCTATGCAACCGCTTTTTGTGGTTTATCCCGAAGATCAAAAATCCTACGATATGTATACCTATAACGATGACCCTAATAAACCAACTGGAGAATATATGTTTGGTAATGCTCTACTAGTACGACCAGTTTTTATGAGCACTAACACAGTTTCCGTCTACTTTCCTTCAGGTAAGTGGAAACCATTTTTATTACCCGGACCTACGATTGAAGGGGGAGATTATCGCAATTACACGTTAACGCATATTAACGATTACCC
>CAZHYH010000064.1:0-2241 GCA_964536655.1 uncultured Candidatus Saccharibacteria bacterium | reverse complement strand
AAATGACGGCGAGCTGAAAGAGTCCGATATCTATTATCGCTACAGTGGTAGAAATGAAAGGATTAAATATCCAGAGTTGAAGGCTATGCTTGAGAAGTTAAAAGAAACTGAAAGAAAAAGTTGGATGGAACATCTTGAAAAAATATCAAAGGTCGGCGCAGAAAACGCCGCAATACTTGATGTCCTTAATGGAGAAATTAGCGGGCAAGGGGGAACCCTCGTTATTGATAGAAAACTTATACCAAAATTAAGATTTATCAATTCGGGAAGTTTTCAAGAAAACGGTAAGCCCGTATTAAAACTGATTGGCGACGTTAAACCAGTTTCTGTTGTAACTTCTAAAGGCGGAGTTAAAATAATTAAGGGTACTGGGTTTCAGTTAACAGATAATCCCAAGGCACCTGTAATCAGATTGGAAGAGTCAGATATTCTTAAAAAATATCCTCTCAACTACAGAATCTTAGTTAAAAAACTAGCAGGACGCTATGCCGATTTTAAGCAGAATAAGAAATTTAATGACTTGAAAAGGAAGTTAATTGGGAATAAAAAGTTTTCCTTTACACGACGGTTGGATCCGAGTAACCCCAAAAGTACTAGTCAGACTTTTTATGGCCACTCTGTATACAAGGAGTTTGATAAGCATTATAAAAAGAAGTGACGATAATATAATCTCCCCCGAGGACTAGCCGAAAGGAGGGGTTTAAGGGGAGGAATTTCGGCGACCAAGCGAGCCGACCAGCAGGGCGGCGAGCCAATCCGCCGAAGGCGGATATTGTGGGAAACAGCACAAGCGTGGAATCGGGTGTAGCGGAGTGAAGTCGGGTTTAGAATTTTGAAGGGTTGGGTTGAGAAAAGCCAGTAAAGATAAGACAAATCAGTAGAGCTACCCCTTCAAGCCACGACCGAGCGAATGAAGGGGTGCGTGAAGGGGTAAGTTACTCGCCAGAATCACGAGTTTTGGCTAAAATGAGTTCGTACAGAAGTGTATAATCCCACCAGAATGTTAAAACCTTTTTCCGATAATATTATATTTTTTGACACGGAGTTTTCTCACCTGGATCCTTATAAAGGCGAGTTGATTTCTATAGGTATGGTTAAGCCATCGGGCGAAGAATTCTATATAGAAATAGAGCACGATGAAGGAGTAAGCGATTGGGTGGAAGAAAATGTAATCCCTTATTTTACAGGACCTAAGGTTTCCCGGGAAGAAGCAAAAGAGAGAATTAGAGATTTTGTCGGTTCTACTACGCCATACTTAGTTTCTTATGTGAACCAGTTTGATGCCATCTACTGGTACAAACTTTTCGGCGTGGATAACCACCCGGCTTATTGGATACCGATTGATTTCGCTTCCATACTCTTCGGCTTAGGTATTAATCCAAGATTTTCCGATAATCAAGATTTCTTGAGCGGCTTAGGCGTTGATACGACTAAATATAAAAAGCATAATGCATTAGAAGACGCAAAACTTTTAAGAGAAATCTATCTGAAATTTTTTGAAAAGTACGGAGAGAAAAATTAGGCACGTAGCTATAATACCCGACGGCAACAGGCACTGGGCGAAAAAGCGCGGACTTTTGCCTTGGCAAGGACACGTGAGGGCAGCCAAAAGAATAACCGAGGTGGTGAGGGCGGCTTTTGAATTAGAAATCCCCTACCTTACGGTCTGGGGCGGTTCTTACGACAACTTAACCAAAAGATCAGAGAAAGAAATTAGAGTTCTTGATAATATCTATCGCAGTCTGGCCAAGAAGTTTATTAAAGACAAAGATGCCGGCAAAAGGGGTGTTAGAATCAGAGTGCTAGGAGAATGGTTAAAGCTCCTAAGCAAAGAAACCGTGCAGGCTCTTTACCGCGCCGAGGAGACCACTAAAGAACACAATAATTATAATCTAACGCTGCTTATAGGATACAACGGAGATAGAGAAATGATTGCGGCTGTGAACCAACTCTTGAGTGGAGGCGTAAAAAAGATATCCGAAGAAGATTTAAAAGGGCGTCTTTGGACTAAAGACCTGCCCCCGGTTAACCTCATTATTAGAACAGGCGGTGAACCACATTTGAGTACCGGTTTTATGATGTGGGATACAAGGCACTCTCAATTATATTTCACAGAAAAAATGTGGCCAGACTTTACCGCTAAGGACATTAAAGACACAATTGCGTATTATGAAAGGCGTGAGCGAAGACTCGGAGCTTAATCGGCAATTCTAATCGGCAATCGGCAATTTCAATCGGCAA
>CAZHYH010000063.1:0-2291 GCA_964536655.1 uncultured Candidatus Saccharibacteria bacterium | reverse complement strand
TTGAACGACGAGGGCTTTCGTCGGTGTCCCGCAGTACTGCGGGACGCTCAATTTTCTTCCCTCGCTTACGCTCGGAGAAAATTGGCGGAGGCGGAAGGATTCGAACCTTCGAGAGGATTGCTCCCCTAACATCTTAGCAGGATGCTGCTTTAAGCCGCTCAGCCACGCCTCCACACCAATCAAGCATTTAACCTACACTTTTTCTATTATTAGTATGAGATCCTGTATGCTTTACTTAGTGTTGTTCTCTCATTTTAGCATCAATGTTTTAGAAAAGCGAAATGCTTGATTGGTGTGGAGGCACGCCTCCGTTCTTGTTTTCGGCAAATTTTTCTGCTACCTTTCAAAGTTATGAGAGAAACTTCTTTAAAAAGCCTACTTCCTCGTCCTCCTATTGTTGTAGTAGTAGGCCACGTTGATCACGGCAAGACCTCTCTTTTGGACTACATAAGGAAAACTAATGTAGTGGGAAGAGAAGCGGGAAGCATTACCCAATCAACAGGCGCTTATGAGATAAAACATCCACCGACTGGCGGAGGCAAATACATTACATTTATAGATACGCCTGGCCACGAAGCTTTTTCTCGGATGCGCGAACGAGGAGCAAAAGTAGCTGATATAGCCATATTAGTTGTGGCCGCCGATGAAGGAATAAAGCCGCAGACGTTGGAAGCTTTAAACATTCTTAAAAATTCAAAAACTCCGTTTGTAGTAGCTATTACTAAAATAGATAAACCAAACGCCAATGTTGAGAAAGTTAAGAACGAACTTTTAGCAAACGGCGTGCTGCTTGAAGGATACGGAGGGGACATAAGTTGGCAAGCTATCTCTTCTAAAACCGGAGCCGGAATAGACGAACTCTTAAATTTTATTTTACTTATGGGTGAAGTCCTGGATCTTAAATATGATCCTCATGCTCCGGCTAAGGGGTTTATTATAGAGTCTCTTAAAGATATGCGTCGCGGCATTATAGCTCGCCTCGTCTTAAGAGATGGAGTTTTGCATGCGGGAGATGAGTTAAAAACTGTTTCTGCGAGCGGCAGAATAAAGATCTTAGAAAATTTTTTGGGAGAGAAAGTTAGCAAACTTATACCTTCTGCGCCGGCTTCGGTCGTTGGGTTCGAATCAATACCTCTGGTTGGAGAGGAATTTTATGCCGGTGAGCTGCCGTCTTTAAAAATAATCGTGCCAGGAAAAGAAGAAATAGAGAAGGAAATTAATGAAGAAGGGAAAATCAATGCTATTTTAAAAGCAGACACCTCTGGTTCATTGGAAGTGTTGAAGCAAGTTATAGAACACTTGATTAATCTTAAAAGTATATCGGTTGGCGATATTACCGATGGTGATGTTAAATTAGCCGTCTCATCACAAAGCATAATTATCGGATTCCGCATAAAAGCAAACAAAGCTGCCGAAAGTTTGGCTAAGGCGCATGGAATTAAGATGTTCGTGTCAGATATAATTTATAAATTAGTTGAGTCTATAGAGATCTATAACAAAGAGCAATTGGGTCCCATTTTTTCTGGTGAGCTTGATGTTCTAAAGGTTTTTGGAGAAGAAAGCAAAAGGCAGATAATAGGCGGGAGGGTTGCCTTCGGGTTTATTCGCACGGGTTCTGAAATTCACATTGAAAGGAATGACAGCTCTTTAGGTGTAGGCAGGATTTTAAATCTTCAGGAGCGGAAGACCGATGTAAGCGAAGTAAAGGAGGGAACGGAGTGCGGATTACTCATTCTATCCGAGACAAAGATAAGGGCAGGTGATAAAATAAAGACGTTGTAATGAGGTCTTATCGTCCGCTACGAGTGGGGAGTCTAATCCAAGAAGAACTTAACAAAATTCTTTTGAGAGAGTTAGATCTTAAAAGCGGAACTCTAGCTACCATAAGTAATGTTAAGGTATCCTCTGACCTATCGAACGCAAAGATAGGCATTAGCGTCATTCCGTCTGATTCCGGGGACGAGGTTATGGTTATATTGAGTAAGTTGCAGGGTCGGTTTCAGCATCTTTTAAATCACAAGCTTAATATCAGGCCCATGCCGAGAATAGAATTTGAGAGGGACTTTGGGTTAGAGAAAGCCGCTAATATTGAAAGATTGTTAAAGTAAAAGTAAATTTAAGCTAACGCTTGCCTGCCGGCAGGCAGGCCTACCTTACGGTAGACAGGGCCTGGTAGCCAAGTGGTAAGGCAAGGGTCTGCAAAACCCTTACACGCGGGTTCGATTCCCGCCCAGGCCTCAAAAATTGTGAGTCAATTATTAAATTGATATATGAGAAAAATTCCTAGCTTG
>CAZHYH010000062.1:0-2319 GCA_964536655.1 uncultured Candidatus Saccharibacteria bacterium | reverse complement strand
TTTGCAGGCGCAAATGCGAGATATGCAGAGATTAGAAGATTTATCTGCGTTAAATGCTGCGTTAACACTCTATGTTTCTACTGTCTCTAATGGGTTTTCTTCGTGCCAATCTGGGATGATATATAGGTCTAATAATGGAAGTGATTCGATTAACGGAGCAGGTTGGTTACCTGTTGATTTTACGAAAATATCTGGAGGATCGCCACTCTCTCGGTTGCCCGTAGATCTTGACCATCCAAGGAACTATTATGCTTTTGCGTGCGATTCTAAAGACCAAAAATTTGAATTAAACTCTATACTCGAAAGTTCTAAATATAAGTCTTATCTTGCAGATGATGGTGGCAGTAATTCAACTATATACGAAAGAGGTTCAGACTTAAATCTCATTAAGTAGACAACGGTTAGCTAGTGGTTATATTTTAATCTCATTACTTTAACCCAAGACGATTATTGTGTTAGTTTTCTGACCCCATCAATTTCTAATTGACTCAATCATAAACTTTGTTTTAAATTAAAGGTGCGGAACCGCCCATAGCTCAGCTGGTAGAGCAGTTGCCTCTTAAGCAAACGGTCCCAGGTTCGAGCCCTGGTGGGCGGACAAGTTAATTAACCTTTGTGCTCTCGGAGGGATTCGAACCCCCAATAACTGGTTCGAAGCCAGTCGTGATATCCATTTCACTACGAGAGCCTGCCTGCCGGCAGGCAGGCCTACAACATAAATTTAAGCTATACTTAATGAAAGTGCAATTGAACATTCCTAAAGAAGTTTCTGCCGTTTTGGCGGAACTTGAGCGTAACAACCACAAGGCTTATTTGGTGGGTGGGTGTGTTAGGGATGTCTTATTAAAAAGAGAACCGAAGGATTGGGATGTGACTACGAGCGCTAAGCCGGAAGAGATTCAAAAAATATTTCCGGAGAGCGTTTATGAAAATAAATTTGGCACGGTTGGCATAAAAACAGGGAGCGATGATTCGAAACTCGCCATAGTTGAAGTTACTACGTTTCGCCGCGAGGAAAAGTATTCTGATTTCAGGCATCCGGATAAGATAGAGTTTGCTAAAACCGTAGAGGAAGATTTATCCAGGCGGGATTTTACCATAAATGCCATGGCGTTAGAAATCTTAAATCCCTGCCTGGCCGGCAGGCAGGTCAAATCTCAAATCTCAAAAATTGTTGATCCTTATAATGGCCAAAAGGATTTAGAGAATAAAATTATCCGGGCGGCGGGGGAGCCCGAAGAGCGGTTTAAGGAAGATGCCTTGCGGCTTATGCGCGCAGTTCGTTTCGCGGCCGAGCTGGGGTTCGCGATAGAGGAGAAAACAGCCGATGCCGTGAAATCCTGCGCCTATCTCTTGGAAGTTATTGCTAAAGAGAGAATTCGGGATGAATTCGTGAAAATAATAATGAGTGAGAAAAACGGTCCGGCTTGGGGAGTGGCTATGCTTGAGAACTTGGGACTTTTGAAATATATAATACCGGAATTAAGAGAGGGCATAGACATCGGCCAGAATAAGCACCACATTTATACCGTCTGGGAACACAATTTGCGCGCTTTGGATTACGCGGCTCAGCATAACTGCTCTTTGGAGGTCCGTTTGGCTTCTCTGTTTCACGATGTCGGTAAGCCGCGGGCAAAGAGAGGTGAAGGGCCGGATTCGACTTTTTACGGGCACGAAGTGGTAGGAGCCAGGATAGCCGTAAAAATTTTAGACAGGTTGCATTTTTCCAAAGAAATCATTGAAAGGGCATCCCACTTAGTCCGCCATCATCTTTTTTACTATAACGTCGGCGAAGTCACGGAAGCCGGAGTGAGAAGGTTTTTAAGCCGGGTCGGATCGGAAAATATTGATGATCTTTTAAAAATCAGAGAGGCCGATAGAATCGGCTCCGGAGTGCCTAAAGCAGTGCCTTATAAAACTCGCCATCTCCAATTTATGATTGAAAAAGTTAAAGCCGATCCTATAAGTCCCAAAATGCTTCAAGTAAACGGCACCGATGTGATGAAATTGTTAAATATCGAGCCTGGGCCAAAAATTGGCTGGATTCTATCGATACTTTTAGATGAAGTTTTAGATGACCCGAAGAAGAACAATAAAGAGAATCGGGAATTAAGAATTAGAGAGTTGGATAAATTAAGCGATGGAGAACTGGTGAAAATGTCCAAAGAAGCACGCGAAAAGAAAGAGGAGTTTGAGTCCGGGATTGAAGAAGAAATGAAAAGGAAATACTATGTGAAGTGACTTAAACGGGGTGTAGTATAGTGGCAGTACGCGGGGTTCGGGACTCCGTAGTCTGGGTTCGATTCCCAGCACCCCGAC
>CAZHYH010000061.1:0-2325 GCA_964536655.1 uncultured Candidatus Saccharibacteria bacterium | reverse complement strand
TAACGCTTCTTTAGTATAAACGTTATTCGGGTCCCATAACATCCAGCCGTCGTTTACGCCAGAATCATAAACTGCTTTAATTTCAGCTTTGATTTTTTCTTCACCGTAATCCGCGCCCAAGTCAAAATCTTGAAGCCATGGACGGAGCTTTGAAGTGGTAGAACCGGCCGCTTTAAGCCGCGTAACGGCATGGTCCATCGAATATTTAACTACTTCATAGGGATAATCAGCTGGATTTTTATAACCCAGAAATCCGTTCGCGTAGTGTGACGGATAAACCATAGGGCTTACATAATCAAAATATGCATAAGCTGATTCTATAACTTGGCCGATACCCATATCGTCAGTATTTACCGTCGAGAGTCCGAACAAATCGGCGGAGATTTTTGCTTCAGGTAAATTAGACCTCAAATAAGCAAAAAAATCTTTAATAATTTCGCTCTTTGGTTTTACGCCGTCATAGAATGGATATTGCATTGCCTGCAAGTCGCCGTCGGAAGGAAATCTTATGTAATCAAAATTTATTTCATCAAACCCTCGGCCCAGAGCGTCCTTAGCTATTTTAATATTATAGTCCCACGCATCTTTACCCACCGGGTCAATCCAGTTCAAACCTTTTCTATCGGCCCAGAGAGCACCCGTGCTTTTATTTTTAACAGCCAAGTCAGGCCTGGCTTTCGTGAGAACAGGATCTTGGAAAACAGTAACTCTTCCTATTATGTAAATATCTTTATCGTGTAACCTCTTAATTAAAGAATTAATTTTAGGAATCCTCACATCTTCCGCTTTATATTCCGCCGCTTCGGGAACATCGGTGTTGTAAACCACATAGCCTGAATAGTCTTTTATATCAATGACTACGGCGTTAATCTCCGTGGTATCTATAAGGTCGACTATATAGTCAATTCTGCTGGGAGTCCCAGCTGACCAGCTTGTGATATAAACTGCTTTTATTACGGAAGGCGGATTGGTTAGGGGTTTTTGCGCGGGTATATCCTTGGATTTACTGACCGGTATTGCCTCAGCTGCTGTTTTGGAGTCAACTTCCGCCTCCGGAACACGAGGCAAATCTACTATTTTCTCTCCTTTAATATCTGGAGCAACAAGCTCAAATCTATTCTCTTTGGTCAATAAAAAAGCGGCCCCTCCGGAGACAGCTAATAGCGATAAAATAATCAAAAATCGGCGCATTTGGTATTTCCATTTTAAGCTTTAAATGCCTATAATGGAAGTGCAAATGTCACTGGCAATCTACCGAAAATATCGTCCCAAGTTGTTAGCCGACTTAATCGGTCAGGATGTCTTCGTAGAAGTTATTAAAAACGCCGCGAAGAACGAAAAACTTAGCCATGCTTACCTTTTTTATGGTCCGCGAGGCACAGGGAAAACCACAGCCGCGAGAATCGTAGCCAAAATCGCCAATTGCGAAACGCGCGCCGCTGATTCTAAGTTTAGAGCCAAAGGAGAACCTTGCAATAAATGCCGGCCTTGCAAAGAAATAGACGAGGGGCGCGCTCTTGATGTAATGGAAATAGACGCGGCTTCCAATAGAGGTATTGAAGAAATTAGAGACTTGAAGCAAGGTATCAGACTCTCCCCTACTTCTTACAAATACAAAGTTTTTATAATTGACGAAGCTCACCAATTAACCAAGGAAGCCTCTAACGCGTTATTAAAAACTCTGGAAGAGCCGCCGGCGCATGCCATCTTTATTCTCGCCACAACCGAGCAGGAAAAACTCTTGCCAACCATTATCTCAAGAACGCAAAGATTCCATTTTCGCCGGCTGCCTATTCAGGAAATTCTAATGAAACTTAATAAAATAGCCATTGGAGAAAATCTAAAAATAGATAATGCCGCTTTGGGACTTATAGCTACCGCTTCCGAAGGCAGCTTCCGAGACGCGGAATCTTTATTGGACCAAGTAATATCGCTTGGCGATGGCGGCACTTTAGAGAATGTTGAGCGGCTCTTAGGCAAAGTGGGATTTGTGCGTACCGCAACTCTCGCCGGTTATTTGCTGGAGAAAGATCTTCAAGCGGCATTAAGTTATCTGGGAGAAATAAATGAATCGGGTTATAACCTGGTTCAGCTTAATAAAGATTTGATTCACTATCTAAGAAGAGTATTGTCTCTAAAGTTTGATTCCGACTTGGAAGAGACATTCAAACGCGAAATGACCGCTGAAGAAATAAACTGGCTAAAAAAACACGGTACGCTTATCAAAAATGACCAGTATGCCATCGATCTCATCAAGTCTTTAATAAGAGCATACAGCGAAATGCGCTACAGCCCGTTCGCCATCGTCCCCTTAGAAATCGCCAT
>CAZHYH010000060.1:0-2480 GCA_964536655.1 uncultured Candidatus Saccharibacteria bacterium | reverse complement strand
GATACGCCGATGGAATTGGGATGTTTCGTTGAATTGAATAATAAGCGATATTTCAAGTATAAAGTTCAATTATGTTCATCTTCAGATTGTGTTACTCAAGGAACACAGACGCCAATAGTTGAGGATATTATTATCAATTGGTCGCCGTAATTAGTGGGTAGTGTATAGTGGATAGATAATTATATGAGTAAACTACAAACTAAAAGCGGTTTCAGTCTTTTGGAGCTTTTGATTTACACGGCGGTCTTGGCGGTTATGGCCACCGTGATAGTTAATGTTTTTTTAGGGATTACGATGGGGCGTGGTCAATTTGCCGCCGAATCGGAGGTTAATTCCAATTTACGTTTTGCCATTGAGAAAATAAATCAGGACATAAGAGCAGCTTCGGCAGTTGGTACACCGGCCTCTCCAGGCGGAACTACTTCTTTAAACTTAGTGATGACTACGCCCGAAGGCCAAGTCGCTTATTGTATCTCCAGTAATATGTTGCGAAGACAAGTAGGTATTAATCCTTGCGACGATTCTTCGCCCGTGGTGACAAGCGATAAAGTGAATGTCACTTGTCCTCTTGATGTTTGTTTCACACGCTTTGAAAATATTAATTCTAATTTGCCGGCCGCGCTCGGCACAGCTCTCACTATTCAAATTTCAATAACAATGTCTTACGCCGGAGGAGGAAGTTTCCAGTACTCGGCCACTAAAACAACAACAGAATTATTGCCATGAAATATATCTTCAGTAAAAAAGGCGTAGCCACCATCCCTATAGTTTTGGCACTGACCATTCTTATTGTCGCTGTGGGTCTTGCTATTTCCACTGTGGCTTTTAACGAGGCTTTCATCGCGCAGGATTTTTCTCGTTCTTCGCAGGCATTGGTTTACGCAGAAGCGGGAGCGAGGGATGCCTTAGTTAAGATAACCCGGGATGGTCGTTATACATCAGCTGGTTATAATATAGAATTTGTGGAGAACGGTTGCGCTACAAACGACGGTTGCGCAATTGTTACCGTAACTTCTAATGGAGCGACTCTCCCAATTTCTGATGTAACTATTGTTTCCGAGGGTAGGGTTAAAAATAATATTAGAAAAGTAAGGGTAGTGGTTTACTTGAACGATGACACTTGGGTGATAGACAGCACTAGTTGGGCGGAGGATACTCAATAAGATAACTTCTATAGACAACTTATTGCTATGGTATAAATGGGACAAATTTCTAAGTTGTTATACGGGGTAAAGATTTTCAAAACACTATTTTTCGGTTAAAATAATAGTTGTCTGCGGGCGTCGTATAGTGGTAATACACTTGCTTCCCAAGCAAGCAACGGCAGTTCGATCCTGCTCGCCCGCTCACGAATTTTGTCTGCGAGCAAAGCAAGTAGTTACAAAATTCAGTGTCCCGCCGAATCCGCCAGTCGGCGGAGAAGGCGGACTACAAACAATATGATCAGTAAAGTCATCATCCCGGTAGCCGGACTGGGCACAAGATTTTTGCCTGCCACTAAAGCGCAGCCTAAAGAGATGCTGCCGATTATTGATAAGCCGATAATCCAGTATCTGGTTGAAGAGGCGGCAAATTCCGGAATCTCGGATATTATTTTTGTAACCGGTCGGGGGAAGCGCGCCATTGAGGACCACTTTGATTTTTCTCCCGAACTGGAGTCAGTCCTTCTCCTTAATAACAAGAAAGATGTTTTTAAGGAAGTACGGTCTATTTCCAAACTGGCTAGATTTTCTTACGTGAGGCAGAACTCTCCGAGAGGGGACGGAGACGCGATTTTATGCGCTGAACACTTGATTGGCCGCGACGAGCCGGTAGGCGTTCTTTTTGGAGACGATATTGTAGACAGTAAAGTGCCTTGTCTTTCACAAATGGAAGATGTTTTTGATAAATATGGCGACGTTGTCCTGGCACTGGATACCGTTCCCCGTTCCGAAGTTAAGCACTACGGTGTGGTTAAAGCCGTGAAAGTTTCCAAGAACGTTTACGAAATAAAAGATATTGTGGAAAAGCCCGATCCCAAGGAAGCGCCTTCTAACTTGATTATTGTGGGTAAATATATTATTACTCCTAATGTTTTTGAAGAGTTGCGGAAGCTCAAAAGAGAGTCAAGAGGAGGAGAAATAAGGATGGCTGATGCCTTGAAGAACTTGCTTAAGCGGCGTCCGATTTACGGTTTGCGATTTGAGGGAGTAAGATATGACTGCGGAAACAAATTAGGTTTTTTAAAAGCCACGGTTGATTTTGCCTTAAAACACCCGTCAGTTAAAAAAGACTTCCGCAAATATTTAAAGGAAGTTGCAGGCAAGTGATTGTACTTTGAAAATATACTAAAATCGCGATCGTAACTGTAGTATACTTTTTCAGAAATGTGCCGGAGTAACTCAGTGGCAGAGTAGCTGTTTCGTAAACAGCAAGTCGCGAGTTCGAATCTCGCCTCCGGCTCCACAATCAAACAAGAGTCAGTTTTAGAATTTTTTTGA
>CAZHYH010000059.1:0-2694 GCA_964536655.1 uncultured Candidatus Saccharibacteria bacterium | reverse complement strand
AACACAATTTGTCACTACAAAAGTCCAATATGTTACTGGCGGGTGCAGGGAGTTGTCATATTAGTAAAGTTTTGGTAGTATTGTAGTAAATATGATTATTACCTTTATTGCTATACTAACAAATAAAATGAATTTAGTCAAGCAAAATTTATGGCGGCGCATTTCGCAAAGCGAATACGAAATTCAGCGGTGGCTGAATTGGTCGGCAAAATTCCTGAAAGTTTGATACTGGTGGTGAAATTATATCCTTTGCGCGAACCTATTTTACCAAAAATTCCGATAGATGAGAAATGGTCGGCGTACGGAATGTGCCACCCCACTGACGCGCTTGACAAAGAAAGTATAGTATGCTAACATTACAGCAGTTTAAAAAGCACTTTTACATAGCTACTTGTTTGCCCCGTAGTGAGCTTTGCTCTACTACTGGGGCGCTACCATTGCAGCCCCGAGGAGATTTCAGTCTTTTCGGGGCTGCAATGGGGTAGCGAAATTAAAACTCAAAAAGAGGAAACGCCAATGAGTACCGCCTCAATGACGACTGGGCAGTTTCGGGAGTTTGCCGGAGCCGTGCTCCGCTTTCTTCCCGACGATCTCGACCCCACTACCGCGCAGGGGTGGATCGAGAATCAGGAAAGTCTGCGTAAGATTCTCCGAGAGGCGCTCACGCCGGACGGCAAACCCGCCGGCAACAGCTACCCCCTTTCCGTGGACTACGGAAGGAGCGTGGAGGACGGAGTGAAGACCGGTCGCTACAACTGGGCCGACTCCGACATCACGTCCCACAACTTCCCGACCAAGCGGAAGGGCGCGGCCGAGGTCGCGGTGGAGCTCACCTACTTTAACCGGGTCATCTCAACCGACGAGGCGCTCCGCGAGCTTGACAGGATGGGATGCCGTCCGGCCGAGCTTCACGTACTTCTCGCCTTCGGCGAGAAGTACCCCGAAGTTCAGCACGAGTTCCCGGTTGTCGCTCTTGGTTCCGTCTGGCAGAGCCGGAGCGGCGACCGCCTCGTTCCGTACCTCCGCAGGCACGGTTCGAGGCGCCACCTGTACCTGTACTGGGTCGGGTACGACTGGGACGAGATCTACCGGTTCGCGGCCGTCCGCAAGTAGCTTCAATCCTTGGGACCTTGGTTCCTGCCTGCCCGCCGAAGCTCGTAAGAGCGTAGGCGGGAATCCTTTGGGAACCTTTGCTCCTTGTAATCCCGCCTTCGTCAAGATTACGGCGGGCAAGTATTCGCCCTCGGCATGCGCAACATCGTGCCGAGGGCTTTTTCTTTTTATGAAAGTACCAAAGAATGTGGTTAAAATAACAAAGCTTATTGTTGCATCATGTAAATCAACAGAAAATTCTCAGATGTGCTTAAAAACGCCTTGCCAGGAAAAATTAATAGTAAAAAAAACTATGAAATGTATCATAATTTATGATTGTTGGAAAAACGCATAAACTTTTTTATTTTTTATCTCCCTATCCCTTTATATATAATTCCCGCTTTAATAAATTTTTCTTTGGGCAGGCAATTACGGCCGTCAACTACGACTTTAACACCGTTTTTCAATAAATATTCCGGCTCCAAATTCTTGAATTGGTCGTGGCAAGTTGCGATGACAACTGCAGAGGCATCTTTTAGTGCTTCTCCCAAAGATTTAGCCGTTGATCTGCTTGGAACGAAGGGGTCAAAAGTAACGACACTTGCTCTATATTTTTCCAATACTTTTATCAAAGCGAATGCCGGGCTTTCGCGACAATCATCTATATTTGGTTTATAAGCTAGACCGAGTACGGCAATCTTGGTTCCGTTCATAGCCATTTTTACTTCATTCAGGCCATTTAATACTTTTTCTGCGGTGAACTTTGGCATATTGTTATTAATTTTTCTTGCTAGTTTCAAAAAATCATGGTCGAAACCGTTTTGTTTGGCATAATCAATCAGGTAATAGGGATCAACCGGAATACAATGTCCGCCGACACCCATGCCCGGATAATGAGCCATAAAAGCAAACGGCTTGGTAGCCGCTCCGTTAATCACATTAACCACATCAATGCCGAGTTTAGAAAAGGACATCGCCAATTCATTTACGAAAGCGATATTTATATCTCTGAAAGAATTTTCAACTACTTTTACTGATTCCGCTTCTTTAAGAGAGCCCATTTTTTTGATCTGCCCTGAAATTATTGAACTATAGAACTCATAAGCCATTTCCAAGCTCTTTTCTTCAAGTCCGCCGACAACTCTAGGGATATTTTCTACAGTCCAGTTTTTGTCTCCGGGGTTTATCCGTTCAGGACAATGAGCGACGAAAAAATCCTTTCCCGCTTTTAAGCCGGATTCTTTTTCTAGTATTGGTATTACAATATTTTCGGAGACACCGGGATTTACCGTGGATTCTAAAATCACAAGTTGTCCTTTTTGCAAAAATTTGGCGATATTTCTGCATGCATTTTTTACAGGCTCTAAATTCGGTATATGATTTTCGTAAACTGGGGTCGGAACGCAAATAATAATAACCGAAGCGTCTTTTATTCTATTGAAATCAGTCGTTGTCTCTAGAGACGAATTTTTTAACTGTTTCACTATTTGTTCGCCTGCAAAAGGAGTAGTGCGTTTGTTTAACAACTCTACTTTTTTAGCATCCGTGTCTATGCCGACAACCTTATAGCCCTTTCTTTCAGCCAGTAAAGCCAAAGGAAGC
>CAZHYH010000058.1:0-2755 GCA_964536655.1 uncultured Candidatus Saccharibacteria bacterium | reverse complement strand
GTCCCGCCCCTTAATGTTTCCGGATCAAACATTAATTCATGGGAGGGCAACAGTACTCTAGCCTTTGGGCTGAAGTTGAGCTCACCCACCTGGTTTTTAGCCGGGAATACAAGCTGGGGTGGGACTTTTGTAGCTTATGTCAAAAATATTTGAGCATTTTTTAGATAGGTCTTTAGCTCACGTAGTGAGATTTAACGGAAAACCTCAGCAGTTTCCCGAATCAGTTGCTGAACATTCTTTTTATGTAGCTTATTTCACCACTATCCTGCTTTATTTTTTAAGGAAAGCAGGGGAACCGATAGATGAAGCCAAAGCTTTAAAAATTGCCGTAGTTCACGATATGGAAGAAGCTTTCAGCGGCGATATACTTACGCCATTCAAGCATTACAACGAAGAAATACTTAAGGCCATCAGGAAAGTTAACCGTGACACTATTCCTATGATGTTTGAAGATCTGCCTCAGGAATTGGGCACAGAAATGGTAAACCTCTGGCTGGAAGACGCGGAACAAAGTTCTAAAGAAGCTCAAGTTGTTAAATTAGCCGATAAACTTTCATTGATATCCAAGTGTTATGAAGAAACGAAAGTCGGTAATGATTATTTTAAACCAATTTACGATAGGGAACTCGATAAACTGGAGAATATAAAATATGCTTGGTGGCAGAAAATTAAGAAAAATATTCTGGGATAATGCCAGGTAGTGAAAACTCGACTACTTTTTGTTAAACTTTAAATAAGTTTCATTTCGTACTCAAAATAAGTAAATAATTTATGAAAATTCTATTAACTTCAAAGGTCAAAAACAAAAAGAATTTAACAAGTCGAGTTTCTACTACCTGGAATGCATACTCTCGAGATTAAGAATTTAAGCGTCGCTTACGGCCGCGAAGAAGTGCTTCGCGATATTTCTTTCTCTTTGGAAGAAGGTGAAACTCTGGCAATTATAGGACCCAACGGTTCCGGTAAGACAACCCTTTTTAAGGCTATTTTGGGAGTTATAGATTATGAAGGAGAAATCAATATTGGCCGGGATGTGCGGATAGGATATGTGCCTCAAAAATTGGATATTGAAAGAGATTTGCCTATTACCGTGGAAGAATTTCTTCTTTTAAAAGAACAGGTGGTTAAAAGAAGCACAGTCCACACTGTTAAAGAAGCTTTAAAATTCGTACGGTTACCCGTCTCGTTTTCTAAAAAAAGATTCAGTGATTTATCGTCCGGTGAACTCCAGCGAGTTATGATTGCTTGGGCGCTAGTAGACCATCTCAATCTGCTTTTATTCGATGAACCCACGGCCAGCATTGATATAGCAGGGCAGGAAACGATTTATGAGCTTCTTCACGATCTGCAAAAGAAAGAAAAATTTACCATGCTTCTTATTTCACATGATCTAACCGTGGTCTATCACCATGCCACTAAAGTTTTGTGTCTTAATAAAGCACAAATTTGTTTTGGTGTCCCCAAAGAAGTGTTAACGCCGGCAGAACTTCATAAGCTATACGGCCAATCGAAGTTTTATACTCATACCCACTAAATGGAAAGTTCACTTACTCAAATATTGATTGTAAGCGCTTTTATCGCTGCCTCAAGCGGATTATTGGGTTCTTTCGCATTACTGCGAAGAATGGCTTTGGTAGGTGATGCCTTGTCTCATGTAGCTTTTCCCGGCATAGCGCTGGGAATTATGTTCAACTTTAATACTTTCCTAGGCGCTTTGGCATTTTTAGTTCTGGGAGTCGTAATAGTCTGGTTGGTTGAGTATAAAACCAAGTTACCCGTAGATACATTGGTGGGTGTTCTTTTTTCATTAGCTTTGGCTGTGGGCGCTCTCCTTGCTTCCGAAGAGGATATTCATGACATTCTTTTTGGGAATATCATGGAATTAAAAGGATTTGATATTTCATTAATTTTAATTCTATCTTCAGTGTCTATAGTGCTATTGTTGCTTTTCTATAAGAAATTTACTCTTACTATGATATCTTCCGATCTCTCTTACTCGGTCGGTTTCAAGCCACGTTTATTTGAACTTCTCTTTCTTCTGATATTCGCTTTAGTTGTGGCCGTGGGCATCAAATTTGCCGGCGCTTTGCTTATCGGCTCTCTTATAATCATTCCTGCGGCTATCGCGAGAAATGTTGCTTCCAGTATGAAAAACTACCTGTTGTTGTCAGGTTTAATAGGAGCTACTGGAGCGCTTTTTTCCGTTTATGTTTCTTTTACTTACGGGCTGGAAGCCGGACCGGTGTTTGTGATTACTTCCGGTATTGTTTTCTTTATCTCGGTATTCTTAGTTAAACCCCGTTAGAGATCCGCTCTGCCTACGGCACGGCGGCAGCCGCTTGGAGCGGCTTATCTCTAACGGGGTAAAAGATAGTAAAAACCCCTCTCTGTGGGTTCGTATAAATTGTCACAATTACTGAACGAAGCTCGAACCTATTTTGAACGAAACTCCGATTGAATGCCGCGCTTCGCGCGGCAGAAACTGAACGCTCCGCCTGCGTTGAAACTTCGGCGGACAAGTCGGGCGGGCCCCATAGCAAAGCCTTCGGCTTGCTACGGGGCAAGCCCCGTTAGAAAGCTCATATCATAAGCCCTTCAAGTTAACATTATTAGCACATTTTGAAAGGCAACTTTCTAACGGGGTTTACCCCGTAGGGAAACGAAGTTTCTCCTTCGGGGCCCGCCCTCGCTTTGAACGCCGACGGAATTTGTGCCAGCGTTAGCTGGCGCGCCGCTATTTATTTTCTTCCCGCTT
>CAZHYH010000057.1:0-3035 GCA_964536655.1 uncultured Candidatus Saccharibacteria bacterium | reverse complement strand
ATAAACCTTTGGAGCTTTCGAGTAGCTTAGATGCAATAGTCAATCGAATCCGTAAGTATGGTCTGGACGTTGCTAAGGAAAACGTTAATAAGAATGATGTTTCGTTAATAATTACATGGCATCGAGAAGATTTATCGTGGCAAATTCTTAAGTATCTTTTGAACGACGAATTTACAGATTTCCATTCGTTTAGAATTCCCAAAACAATTTTTGAATCAGACCGAGAAATTCAAAAAGAATTCTTGAGAGGATATTTTGATACAACTGGCCACATTAGAAAATCAAATGCTGCTTTTGGCCGAGAAGACCAGCATCGTATCTATCTTGAGGTGGATCAAAGAAATTGGTTGCTTATTGCTGATTTGGCAAGGTTATTAGAAAACCTTGAAGTGCCTATCCAGACGATTGATTTTGGCCATCCTAATTTTCGAGACCCTGAACTTAAAAAGGCGAAAGGATTTTGGGCCAAGGAGCATCAAATTAAAATTTTTGCAAACCATTTCGCGAAAATAGGTTCTTACTTAAGACATAAGGACGAAGTATTGAAAGAGCTAGTCGACAAAACTCGGACAATTTACTATAAAGAGGGCGAAGAAAGAACATTTAAAGTAAGGGAAAAGCCGGTCAATCCCGAGGAAACCTCGGAAAAATTACCCGAATTTTTGAAAGGAAAACATTTTAATCACTGGAAAGAGCTTCTTGATCATTTAACTACAATTTCAGAGCATGCCTAATAATACTGAAAAAATTTCCAAACAAGAACTTGTGCTATATGAGCCAATGCAAAAATGGTTTTGTAGCTATTTGCAAAACAAAAATCCTAACACAGAGGTGATAGTCCACGATGTCCATAAAATATACTTGAGCGATTTTTTTACCAAAGCCGACTTCCGGCAAGATTTTCCGGACTATTCAACATATAGAATTAAAATTGATTTACTTGGCATTATAAAAAGAAGGAAACAATATGAGTTAGTTTTTATAGAAGTTAAGGACGGGGCTTTAAATCTTTCGCACCTCGCTCAATTGCTAGTTTATTCAAAACTTGTACGGCCAGCACAAGCAGTTTTAATATCTCCCCAAGGATTGAGTACGCACCTTAGCGATATTGTTAATAAGTACCATCGCATGGACATGCTTGAGTATGTGTCTAATCGTAAAATTCAACTCTCTAAATGGGATAGATATCGAGGGGCTATTTTCATTTGAGGAGCAATAAAGGGTTGTGTATAACTTCTTTACATTACTATTGACAAGAAATCCTGCATCGCCTATACTGACAATATAGTCGTATTAACCATAATTTTTTCAACTACTATGGCCATGCAGAAATTCAGCAAGGTAAAGCGGATTACCAACGCGAACATTGAGAACGTTCCGGGCGATAAGCCGGGCGTGTATCGCATTAAGAACGCCGGAGGAGATGTTCTTTATATCGGGAAGGCTAAAGGCGGTCGCTTGGATGAGCGGATTGCCGAGCACAAAGGCGAATTTGAGGGCGGTACACAATTTCAGTACCGTACGACCCCGAGTAAAGAAGCGGCTGAACGCCTTGAACGCAGAGAAATCCGCGAATACACACCGCCTAAAAACAAAGATAAATAAACTATGCCTACGAAGTCAAAAACTTCGGCAAGCATAGAAGATATCAAGCGTCTTTATATCCGGGCCGGGGCGCATAGCCGCACAAGGCGACGAAAAGGAAAAGAAACAAGGCACATTGAGGCGTTTCTGTTGCAAACCGCTTTACTGGAAGGTGTGCTCGTAAGTTATGGACTAAAATTATTGGAAGATAAAACCGGATTAAGCGCGTTGAAAGGAAAAAGGAGTAAGTGGTATGGATATGATAATGCGATCAATGACCTTTATTTGCTTGGAGCATCAATACAGATGAATTCAAAAGACTTGAACAGTTCAAAGCAAAGCGGAATGAGTATATCCATAACTTACTATCGGAAGATACAGAGGCAGTTGAGGGCAAGGTGCTACGTATCTACAAAGAATATGATGGATTGGTTTGGGATATGATTCAACGTTTAGAGAGAAAGGTCGGAAGAATTACTGATTCATCAAACTAAAACTATGCTTGCTAAATTCATTCAAGAACAACGCAAAAAGCGCAACTTGACGCAAGAATTTTTGGCGTCGGCGCTTAAAATTTCCCGCCCAACTTATGTGCAAATTGAGCAGGGCGAGCGAGATTTGACTATTACCGAAGCCAAGAAATTGGCGGAAGTTTTTGATATTCCATTTGAAAACTTTTTGGAGGGAAAAGAAGATGCGAAAACAGTTGTAAAGATTGAGGGTAAAAAGAAACAAAAACAAGAAGCCGAGGACGAAATTCGCATCAGTGTTCCGCAAGAGAAAGCCGACAAGTTCCGGCAGGTGTTGCTTTATATTTTGAAGAAAGTGGGCGGCAAGCCAAATGTCGGCATGACAGTGCTGTATAAACTACTTTACTTTATTGATTTTGATTACTACGAAAAGTATGAAGACCAACTGATGGGCTTGGTGTACCTCAAAAATCACCGAGGGCCAACGCCACTTTTGTTTGAAAATCTTATCGGCGACATGGTGAAAAACGGCGAAGTGGAAATAATAAAGAGCAAATTTTATCAGTACCCCCAGACGAAATACTTAGTGAACCCCGAGGTTGAGCCGGATTTAAGCGTTTTGAACGGAAAAGAACAGGAGCATATTGATTGGGAATTGCAACGGCTTTCCGACCTGACAGCAACCCAGCTTTCCGATTTATCACATAAAGATGTGCCGTGGGTAAGCGCAGAAAGCAGTAAACCGCTTGATTACGAGTCGGTTTTCTACCGCACGCCCGAGACATCGGTACGCGAATATGGTAACACCGACGAGGATTGATTATGACGCGACTGATGTCTTTCAAAAAGACCTCAAACGACTCCTCAAGAAATTCCAAACGCTTGAGGATGATTTAGAAACAGCGAAGCGCAACGCGATAGAGCTTTACCATCTCAAAAACATAAACAATCGGAGCGTTTTCCCTATTCCTGATTTTTGCA
>CAZHYH010000056.1:1329-3138 GCA_964536655.1 uncultured Candidatus Saccharibacteria bacterium | reverse complement strand
ACTCTCGGCTCATCGGCATTTCTAACGGGGTAAATAGGTCGTGGGTTCAAATCCCTCCGTCGGCTCCAAGATACGAGTTATATATCATAATAGACTTACTCTTCTGATTATGGTATAGTTCGGCAGGTGATTAGCGAAAAAGAACTTAAATACTTATATATCAGTAGTGGAAAGTCCATGCAAGAAACTGCCGACTTATTGCACTGCTCTTTGAGTAAAGTGAAATATTGGATGGATAGATACGAGATAGATACGAGATCACGTAGCGAAGCAACATATCTAAAGAACAATCCAACTGGCGACCCATTCAACTTTACTTTACCAAAGACACTAAAGGATGCCCAATTATTAGGTATCGGGTTGGGACTTTACTGGGGTGAGGGTACTAAAGCTGATAAAGTTTCAGTGAGGCTCGGAAATACAGATCCAGCTCTTATTAGAAAGTTTATAGAGTGTTTAGTGGAAGTGTTTAGTGTTAAAAAAGAAGATATGCGATTTGGTCTACAGCTATTTACTGACACCACTATAAGTGAAGCTATGGACTTTTGGTTAAAAAAGCTTAAAATCAGAAGGAGCCAATTCTATAAGGTAACGATTACCCAATCAAGAGCTCGTGGGACGTATAGAAAAAAGAGTAGATATGGAGTACTAACAGTATACTACCACAATAAGAAGTTAAGAGATTTATTGGTAAATATGTTGCCGATGTAGCTCAGTTGGCAGAGCACGATCATGGTAAGATCGGGGTCGCCGGTTCGATTCCGGCCATCGGCTCCAAGATAAATTTATGGCACAATCAAAGGTTTCGGACAATTTAATAAGGTTAAAGTGCTCTATTTGCAAGCGGATGAATTACTATACACGCAAGAATAAGAAGCAAGTGGAGCGAAAGTTGGAATATAAGAAGCATTGCCCTTGGTGCCGGAAGCATACCGTGCATAAAGAGGCGAAGCTTAGATGAGCAAAAACTCGCTTATTGATGAACTCATCCGCGGCAAGTATCTGAAAACACCGCGCATTATTGAAGCTTTTAGATTAATAGACCGCAAGGATTTTGTGCCGCCTGATTTGGTTGCCGTCGCTTATACGAATGAACCTTTGCCGATTGGTTTCGGCCAGACAATTTCTCAGCCGCTTACTGTAGCTTTCATGCTGGAGCGCTTGTCTCCGGAGCCTGGAGACAATATTTTGGATATTGGCGCTGGTTCCGGCTGGCAGAGCGCCCTCCTTGCTCAAATTGTTGGAAATAAAGGGAAAGTCATAGCTATAGAACGAATCTCGGAACTTGTGAAAATGGCAAGGGAAAATATTGGCAGGTATAACTTTATTGATAAAAAATTGGTTGAAGTTGTTGCAGGCGATGGTTCGGAGGGCTACGGAGTGGCCGCTCCCTACGATAAGATAATTGCGGCAGCAGCCGCTCGCGAACTGCCCTTATCTTGGAAGAAACAATTAAAAGTTGGAGGCAGAATCGTAGCGCCAGTTGATCATAGTATTATTGTTGTTCACAAAGTGGGCGATAATAAATTCTCTACTGAAGAGTATTTCGGGTTTAGCTTTGTTCCACTTGTTAAAGATGGTAGTTGACAAAAGAACCGTCTTGCTTTATTTTAAAAACAATCCTTCAACTTCATTCAGGATTGTCTCTTCGAGAGCCTGAGGGCTACTCAGAGCCTCGAACGGCCTGAGCCTGTCGAAGGACAATATCCGCAGACAGCAGGCGCTCTGAATTTATCCAAAGGGATAAGAAGAGGATAAGCCCTACCGAGGAGATTAATAACCTTTGCGACTGCGGACTGCGCAGTTTTT
>CAZHYH010000056.1:0-1229 GCA_964536655.1 uncultured Candidatus Saccharibacteria bacterium | reverse complement strand
ATGTCCAAAACAAAAACTCAAAAAACTAATGTAATAACTAAAGGCACGGAGGAGCTGAAAGGCGCTGCTAATTTAATTTTTGCCGATTTCGGCGGAACAACCGCACAGGATTTGCGCGATTTGAGATTATTGTTGAAAAATGTCGGAGCCAAATTTCAAGTCATTAAAAAAAGACTGCTTAGGATTATCTTGAAAGAGAAAGGCATAGATTTTGATCCCAAACAATTTGAAGCGCAGGTAGGAACTGTCTTTATGAAAGGGGACATTTTTGAAACTGCTGGCTCAATGTATAGGTTCACCAAGGATAAAGAGAATTTTAAAATATTGGGCGGTATTGATTTGAATAAAGCCGAAAAAATAGAGGCAGATTTTATTAAAAGGATTGGGCAATTGCCGTCCAGAGAAGTTTTATTGGGTCAAGTCCTTGGAACTATGGTCGCGCCGTTAAGGGCATTTATGTGGATTCTTCAAGAAAGGTCGAGAAAGTTAAATGGTTAAAATGAATAAAGACGAAATAATTTCACAAGTTGAGAAAATGACTGTTGTCGAACTTGCCGATTTAGTTAAGGCTATGGAAGAAAAGTTTGGCATTAGCGCTGTAGCGCCGGTAGCCGCCGGAGCGGGAGCAAGTGCTGAAGAAGTTAAAGATACTTTCGCTGTTGTCTTAAAAGCAGCCGGAGGGCAAAAGATTAATGTTATTAAAGTTGTAAGAGGTGCAACTGGCTTGGGTCTTAAGGAGTCCAAGGATTTAGTGGAAGGCGCTCCTAAGCTGGTTAAGGAAGACTTGAAGAAACCGGAAGCTGAAGAGCTTAAGAAAAAGCTTGAAGAAGCCGGTGCTACAGTTGAATTACAATAGATAATTTTCTCTAAATAAGAAGCGCCCGATTAATTCTCTAGTTTGTCGAAGAATTGAAAAGGGCGCTTTTTTATTTTATTGTTTATTTAAGAGATTTGTCTGCCTGCCGGTAGGCAGGCGTCCTTAGCTCAGTGGTAGAGCGCTATCTTCACACGATAGAGGCCGAAGGTTCGATCCCTTCAGGACGCACTGTTGATAATTTGTGAATAACTTTTAGGTCCGAATCCAATTTAGGGCTTTAAATGTGAGATTTTAGCCTCGGTGAGTAACCGAGCTTTTAAATGCTTTACTCTTGGGGGTTAGTGGACTATTCTTAAATAGAAGTGGGGAATTGTGGATAAGTATGTGGATAACCCCCCATTTCTGTGGATAA
>CAZHYH010000055.1:1794-3260 GCA_964536655.1 uncultured Candidatus Saccharibacteria bacterium | reverse complement strand
GCGGGATTATCAAAATGTATCCACCACTGGTGGCCATCTTCTTGAGAGCGAGAACGTTCCATAGTTAGGTTCAATTCGCGAACCAGAACCTCCGCAGCAAGCTCTAGACGCTTTTGACTTCTGGTACTTAAATAATCAGAAACTCCAATGGTGGCCATAATAGCTATAATGCCAACCACTATAATTAATTCTACCAAGGAAAAACCTTTTTTCATCATCTATTTGATTGAAGTCGTTAATTGGTAGACCGGCATGATTATTGAGAGAGCTATAACAGCTACCACAAAACCAATTACTAAAAGCAACGCCGGCTCCAAGAATGAAATGAGCGTTTTTACGGACGAATCAATTTCCGATTCATAGAAATCAGCCAAAGTGTCAAGAATATTTTCAATGTGGCCGGCTTTTTCCGAAATGGCGATAAGGTTTACTACCACTCGCGGGAAAATCGGCTCTCTGCGGAAAGCTTCTCCAACGGTAAGACCCTTGGATATGCCTTCGCGGGATATTCTTATGAGAGCGGCTTTTAACTCCGCGTGTCCCACAGAATCAGCGGTAATTTCCAAAGAATCTAAGATAGGCATTCCGCTCCGTAATAGCGAAGATAAAGTTGAAGCAAACCGTTGAAGAGCTAAACGGTAAAGGATATTGCTGATAATCGGCGTTTTATTCATAATTCCGCCCATAACTCCCTTGCCCATAACAGTTTTCTGAAAGAAATACCATGAACCTATAACGGCTAAAATAATGAGCGGAATGATTATATAAACGTTATTGCCCAAAAATAATCCGACGGTAAAAACTATTTTAGAAAAGGTGGGCGGCTCTATCCCTCCCGAAAGAAACACTTCCGCAATCCTGGGAAGAGCAAAGGTAGCCAAGAGAAACAGGATAGCCATAGCAAGGCACACAAGGACAATGGGGTAAATAAGCGCGCCCCTAATCTTGCCGCGGATGGCTTGTTCTTTTTCCAGGCTTTTGCTTAAATCGTCAAAAACGCTCTCTAAATTTCCGGAAGCCTCGCCGGCTTTTATTAAATTAATGAATACCGGCGAAAAATATTTGGGATACTTGGTAAAAGTGCCATAGAAAGGTTGACCTTTGCTTAAAGAATCCCTCACTTCTATCAAAAGGGACTTAACGGCCGGCTTGTCGAAGTCGGCAATTAAAATATCAATGGCTTTGAACAGATCGGTGCCTACCTTAAGCATAAGAGCAAGATATTTAGTAAGGAAAACTTTGTCGGCAACGCTAATTGATTGAGAAAAAATTCCTTTGAGCCCCCTTTTATCCACTCCGCCCATCGCTCTTACAGAGACGGGCCGCAATCCTTGAGAAGCCATCCACTCCAATACTTCCGCTGGTCCTTGGGCTTCTAAATCGCCCTCTACCACCCTGCCGCCCGGTTCCGAAGCTACGTAATGAAATCTCATAGTAAATTTAAAATGTAAATATCAAAAATCAAA
>CAZHYH010000055.1:0-1694 GCA_964536655.1 uncultured Candidatus Saccharibacteria bacterium | reverse complement strand
ATTGTCATTTTCCATTTTGATATTTTATTTTTACATTTATTTAAAGATCACTCTCTAATAACTCTTAACAATTCTTCTATAGTGGTTGCGCCTCTTTCTACTTTTCTCAAACCGTCCTCAAACATAGTTATCATTCCTTCCTGTTTGGCTAATGCCTGTAAGTTATCCAAAGAGAAATCCGGGCTGATAATAAGCTTTCTTACCTCCTCGGTAATATTTAGTATTTCAAAGATGCCAGTCCGCCCGCGATAACCGCTGTTGCCGCAAATCGGACAACCTTTGCCCGCATAAACGAATTTCGGCATCTTGAAATCCGAAGTAATACCCAATTCCTTAACCTGTTTTGTTACGGCGTCGGTCAGTTCTTTTGAAGGAGAATATGAATAAATGCAGTCGCGGCAAATTTTTCTTACCAAACGTTGCGCCAGGATAACATTCAACACTGCCGCCACGAGGAACGGAGGCACATGCAAATCTATAAATCTGGGGATAGTGGTAGGCGCGTCGTTAGTGTGAAGAGACGACAAGACCAGGTGCCCCGTAAGGGCGGACTGCACGGCAATTTCGGCAGTTTCAGCGTCTCTTATCTCGCCTACCATTATAATATTAGGGTCCTGGCGCAAGATGGCTCGAAGGCCACTCGCAAAGGTAACGCCGGAAAGCGGATTAATCTGCGTTTGATTGATAAACTTAATATCATATTCGATCGGGTCTTCAACCGTAACGATATTTACCTCCGGGCGATTCAAAATCCCCAAAAGCGAATAAAGAGTGGTGCTCTTGCCTGATCCGGTCGGACCGCACACAAGCACCATGCCGTAACTTTTTTTGATATTTTCCTCGATAATTTCAATAGTGCCCGGCATCACTCCCAGCTCTGCTAAAGATAAGGGCCTTGTCGTAGCGGGCAGAAGTCTCATTTCAACTTTCTCGCCATAAAAAGTGGGCATAACAGCCACGCGGATATCTATGAGGTCGCTCCCGACTTGGTAGCGCAAGCGACCGTCTTGCGGCCTCGAATGCTCATCAATTTTTAAACCGCCCAAAAGTTTTATCCTCGCCACAACCGCGGGATGGATTTCTTTGGGAATCTTAAAGAATTCCCTAAGCACGCCGTCTATGCGGTAGCGCACGAGAATAAAGTCTTCAAAAATCTCTATATGTATGTCAGATGCGCGAAGAGCTAAAGCGTAGGAGAGAATATTATCAACCACAGCGACTATAGGAACTTCTTTGGCCGCTTCTTCACCCTTAACTTTGCTTTTTTTAGATTCGGCTATCGCCTCGTCTACCAACTTTCTATAGTCAACTGCCGTAGTCTGGCTGTAGAGCGCGAAACCTTTATTCAAATCGCTTTCTACCGCTAAGTAAGGCTTGATTCTCTGCTTAAGGTATCTTTCCAAAAATTCCATAACAACAAGGTCGGACGGGTCCTCCATTGCCGCCGAGAGAGTTCCGTCCGGTTCTCTCCCAAAAAGGATGACTCGCTTTTGTCTCGCCAAATCTTCGGGGATTAATTTAAGGGTAGACGCGTCCACTTCTCTGCCTTCTAAACCCGCAAGAGGGACATTAAAATATTTGGCAAGGAGGCTGTTATAATACTGTTCGGTAATTACACTCTTTGAAACCAATACCTCGACAGCCCTTTGCCCCAATCTTTTAGCTTCCGCGGACACGGCGTCAAATTCTTCCGC
>CAZHYH010000054.1:0-3291 GCA_964536655.1 uncultured Candidatus Saccharibacteria bacterium | reverse complement strand
TGGTCAACGTGCCCAACCACAACCACTATCGGCGGGCGCGGAAGCAGATTTTTAGGAGCATTTTCGGACATTGCGTTCTTAAAACTAACAGAAAAACTTGAGAAAAACAAATTTTCGCCGGCTTGAAGATGCTCCGTAAACAAACTAAACTCACTAGCGGAGGAGGCGTGGCAGAGCGGTCGAATGCGGCACGGTGCTAACGTGTTATCCCGATTATATCGGGATCAGAGGTTCGAATCCTCTCGCCTCCGCCAGAAATCGAAATCGGATTTTAGAGCCGAAATGGGGTCGCGCCGAAGGCGCGACACAATGATGAAAAAATCAATAAGGCCTATGCCGATGGTGATTTAGAAGCCTTGCGTGCAATTGATCAAGGTGGGGGTGTTGAAAATATTGATATAAAGACTATTGAGGAACTCAAGAGTAAATTAGCGAGGTTGGAAGAATCGATCAAAAAAGCTCTCCATGAACAAGAACAGTTAAAGCATTCTGAATGGGCTATTTTGAAAGAAAGTATTGAGAAGGCCAAAAAACAAAAGCGGGATATTTTGAGCGAGCTTGCAGAAAAAGTGACAGAAGATATTGCCAAAAAGGAAAATCAGCTCGATGAATTAAAGAAAAAATATGGACAACGATAAGGATAAAAAACTAATAAAATCGCCATATTATTCGCTAGAAAAACTTAGCGAGGATTCTAGTCTCGTAAAAAGAGGGTTGCGAGATTTGAATGTGTGGCCAAAAATTGAAGTATTGATCAAGTAATTTCAATGGAAAATAAAAGTGATATGCCCATGGTAAGAAAGGCACAATTTTTTGAATATCAAAAAAAGACAACAGAAGCTCTTGAGGGCGGTAATCCGGAGCTGGCCAATTCAATTGATAGAAAGATTAAAGCTTTGAATCCGGAACCGGGTGTTTACACTATGATAGAAAAGAAAAGAACGAAGCTTTTAAGTTCGGCAATGGACAAGACAAGGCTAGTCCTCAAGGATATTCAGTTTGAGGGAAAGAAGCCTATGCCGTTTTTTCAATATCAAAAACCTCTTTCTTAACGTATTCGGTAACTTCTTTTAAGTCTTTAATAAGTTGTTTTTCTTTTTCCTCTTCTTCTCTTGAGAGAGACTTAGACAGCCGGGTTTGGTGGATTACAACCAGCTCTTGGGTAATGTCGTGCTGTAGAGTCGCAAAACCTCTTCTTATGGCGTCTTCCGCTTCGGTTATCTCTTTAACCAGTTTGGTATGCTTTCCTCTCGCGCGATAGTAATGATAAAGACTCAGGGAGCCCAGTATAAGGACTATCAAGAAAAGAATTATAGCTAAGAGTAGGTAAAGCGTTTCGTAGCTAAGTCTCGAAGCGCCAATTTGAAGAGCGGTGCGGCTTACGGTTATTTCATTCTGCGGACCGGGAGGAGAGAGTTCGTTACCCAGTTTGAGCTGTGTCCACAAAAGATACTTGCCGCTCATTAACGGTTCACGATGAGTATAAAACCACTTTCCTTTATCGTCGGAAGTAACCGTGCTGGAAAGGACTTGATTATCCTGAACATTCTGTAGGTAGATAACTACTTCGACTCCGGTTATTTCGGTAGTTCCGCCGATATAGAACAGTTGGTCGTTGGTTATATCTTTAGCGATAGTAGTGATGGTTGGAGGCACCAACTGGGTAAATTCCGCAGCCTTAGTTGGTGATAGAAATAGAGCTGAATACAGAATACTTCCGGCTATCAAAAATACTATCAAATGCTTTGCCGCGCCGGCTGTTTTATTGTAAACTCCCTGCTTCTCCTTCAGGTATTTTAGACGTTCTTGAATGTTAGGGTCGTTTAACGCGCCCTCAAGTTCGCGAATTCTGACATTTCTGTGCATTCTCGAGGCAATCCAAAGCGTGTACATCAATGTGAGTATTATCAATGTGCCTATGATAAAGAGCATAATCCATGGAATGACGAATTTGCCCGCAACTACCAATCCCGATTCCGTGGTATCAAAGAACGGATTAACTATCGTTATAGATTGGATTACTTCGCGCACATTACCGGCTCTGTCATAAGCCCTTACGATGATGTCGTAACTTCCCAGTGCCAGTTCTTTAGGCGGCACATAACGTCCCTGACTTTCAATAAAGAAATTTTCCGTTCCCCCGCCGGGCTGAATATTATTCAGGTCCAGAGAGACTACTTTCAGTTCGTAATGATCCAGGCCGGACAATTGGTCCGTCGTAAGAAATTCTATTATAGGTAGACGGCTGGTAGTTCTGGCTCCGGGGGAAACGTTAACTTTAAATTCCGCCGGAGGAGTACCGTCAATTTTCGCGGCGTAATGGCTTACGCCTCCCCAAGCTCCGTTTTTTAGGGATTTTATATGGAAGTACTGTACGCCGTCTTGAAGATTTTTGTAGGCTACTTCGGTATTACTTCCCTCGGAAATATCATCGGGCGTATCAACCGGCTCACCATTTAACATATAGCTGTAACCCGTTACTCCGGCTTCCGCGCTCCATTTCAATACTACCGTAGTGTTGGTGTTCCAAGCGGCTTGGTCCGGATGGGTAGGCGAAATAACAGTTGGGCCGGCTGGCGGCGGCAAGATAAGGTTGTATATACCACCGCTCGTGTTGGTTAAAATATTTGTTCCCAGTCCGTCATTCAGAAAAACCTTAGAAGTATCGGAAAAGTTAATTGTAGCTGTGCCGATGGATTTAACCCGGAAAGTAATTGTTGATATGACTCCGCTTGAAGTGCTTATTCCCGGTGATGGTATGCCACCCTGAAACCTCAAGATGCCATCTTGATTATTAAATGTAGGAGGCGTAGCCCAAATGCCTATGATTGATCTGCCTAATGACGGAGAGACGACTTGGAGCTTATCAGGTGGAAACGTTATCAGGGCGTCGACGGCGTTTACCGAGCGGCCGTTAGTGTTTAAGATAATTGAGACGTCAAAAGTATTATTAACGATGAAAGTGCCTGAAGGTGGATTTAAAGACAGCGAAGCTCCTTCTCCCCCCTGATTTTGCGCGAGAGTATAAAAACCACTTCCGGCAAATGGGAAAAAAATTACAAACAGTACAATAAAGCCGACTATTAGTTTCTTAGCCACTCGTATTATTATATCAGATATCTCAGATTTTACGTCGTTGGCTTATGACGAACATTAATATCGCCACAAAAACTACGAATATCGCCCCAATCCATAAGGAATAATCCTTACCCTTGGTTTCTATGGATTCTTCCATACCATTACCAGCTCTGTCATAGACCTTCAAAACTATTCTCTTATAATCAGGTTTTG
>CAZHYH010000053.1:0-3342 GCA_964536655.1 uncultured Candidatus Saccharibacteria bacterium | reverse complement strand
GCGGTGTAGATAAGGAGTTCAACGAGGGTGAAACCACTCTTTTTCATTGTTTTAATTATACAACATAACTTGGAGACATCGTAAGTCCTAAGGACATAGTTAATGTAAAGTTAAAAAATCAAAATGGAAAATGACAAATCAAAATCATAAAATTTTAACATTTTACATTGTCATTTTGATTTTTGATATTTGCATTTTAAATTAAACATATACTACTTATTTCTAAAAATATATTTCACCACTTCAACTGCAAAGATATTAAGAAATCCGAAAGCTATAACTCCTAAAAACCAAGGAAGAGGCAAAGCAGTCGTGCCAAAAAGATTCTGCAATGGCGGCAAGTAGATAGCAGCCAACGTCAGACCGAATCCTACAGCCGCGCCCACAACCAAATAAGGATTGCTAAAGGGGCTGTAGCGCAAGATGCTTGTCTTCAAAGACCGAACGGAAAAAGATAAGAACAAAGTATAGAGAGCGAAGGACGCGAAAATAAACGATTTAACTATTGTCTCCTCAAACCCCAAACGCAAAAGGATTAAGTACATGAAAAATAATAAGAAGCTCGTGGAAACGCCGACCACTAAGATTAGAAAGCGCATTCTCGAGTCAAAGAGCCTTTCTCTCAACTTAGGAGGTTTTTCTCTCAAGTGATTTTCTCCATTCTCAAAGGCGAAAGCTACTGCGGGAAAACTGTCCGTAAAAAAATTTACATAAAGAATTTGTAGAGCATTTAAGGGCAAAGACACGCCGACAATAAAAGCCCCGCCGATCAAAAGTAATGAGTCTAAGCTGTTTGATAAGAGGTAAACTATCGCCTTTTTGATATTAGCGAGTATACGTCTCCCTTCTTCTATGGCCGCCACTATGGTCTCGAAATTATCATCAAGGACAATAAGGTCGGAGGCCCCCTTGGCCACATCCGTTCCCGAACCAACAGCTATTCCGATATCGGCCTCTTTCAAAGCTGGCGCATCGTTTATACCGTCCCCGGTGACCGCCACAACTTCGCCGCGGTCTTTATACAGCTTAACAAGCCGTAACTTATCCTCTGGAGTAACGCGAGCGAATATTTTGATTCTATGTAATTTACTCCTAAGTTCATCGTCATCTATAGCGAGTATTTCAGGCCCAGTCATCACTTCATCGGGCAGAACATCGATGCCCAATTCTTTCGCTACCGTTTCGGCAGTACCTTTGTGATCACCTGTAACGATAACCATTCTCACCCCGGCAGTCTTGATTTTATCTATAGCTCTTTTAACTGTAAGGCGGATAGGATCGCGAAAGGCTAAAAGCCCCAAGAAAAAATGATCGCGGGAAACGCCTAATACTCTGTAGCCAGCGTAAGCCAAATCGTCAATGGCAACTATGAAATGTTCTTTTTCTTTTTCGCTCACCTTCGACTTCTCCAATAATTTTTCTGGAGCTCCCAGATAATTCCAGAATTTATTGCCCTTATACTCCAATTGAACGGCGCTGAACTTATCCGATGAATTGAAAGTTTTCCTATCAACAACTTTAAATTTTTTCCCCACATCTCTTAGCAGAACTTTGTATTTCGCGGCAGAACGGACTAAAGAAACTTCTAAAGGACGGCCTACTAACCGCCAACCATCCAATTTTTCATCGGGGTTCTCTATAATTACGTCGGTATTCAATATAGCTAACTCCAAAACTTCTTCTTTCATTACGCCGGGGGCAGGTATAACCTGCTCCAATTCCATTTTAGCCTCCGTTAGCGTCCCTGTTTTATCCGTAAGGATTATCGTCGTACTGCCGAGCGTTTCGGCGGCTAAAAGTTTTCTTACCACTCCCTTTCTCTTGGCCAATCTTTCCACGCCAACCGCAAGCACTACGGTTAAGGCTATAGGTAGGCCTTCCGGCACCGCGGCAACAGCCACCGCTACGGATATAACAAACATTTCAAATGTCCCGTAACCGCTTGATACGCCAAGAATAAAAAGAATAGTGGTAAATATACCTAAAATAATCAGGGCGTTTTTCGCGAATTTGCCTATAGCAACCTGCAGGGGAGTTTTTTCTCTTTCCCTTTTTACTAAAACCGCTATCTTGCCTATCTCTGTTTCCGAAGCCGTCGCCGTAACCACTGCCAATCCCAAACCCTCATCCACTAAAGTTCCTCCCCAAACCATCGAAGAACGATCCGCCACGGCGGCATCAACATGCACGGGCTCAATAGATTTTTGCGCCGGCAACGACTCGCCGGTCAAAATAGACTCGTCTATCATCAGGTTATTAACGTAGGTTAGTCTTGCGTCCGCGGGAATTCTCGACCCTTGGATCAGTCTTAAAATATCTCCATGGACAACCTCTTCCGCGTCTATTTCAACTTCCTTATTATCCCTTACAACTCTTACCCTCTCCTTAATGTAAGATGTTAGATTTTGAAGCGCGGTTTCCGCCTTGCTCTCTTGATAAAAACCCAAAATGGTATTGGCAATGACAGCGGCTAAAATAAAAATAGCGTCTTTATAATCAGCCATAACGACTGTAACCATAAACGCCGCTACGAGAACTCCAATGAGAGGGCTTTTAAATTGGCTTAAAAAAATACGCAGACCTGTCGCCCGCTCGCCTTTAGGCAGGACGTTTCTTCCTAAACGATCAAGCCTAATTTTTACTTCCTCATTTGTGAGCCCCTCGGAGGAAGCGTTAAGAATTTGAATTACCTCGTCTACGGCAATCGCCCAAAAAGGTTTTTGAAGATTTGTTCTGTTTATGGCCATTAATCAATTATGGCAGGCTTGGTAAATCTTTCACCGAGTATAAGTTAAGCGACTTGTCCTTGAAAACACCCCAATTTTCTTCAGACTCCTCAAGTATGGTCTCTATAGGTTCGGGAAAATTAAATGGAGTTTTAGATAAATTAACTGGCCTCCAGAGGCCGGTTCTTATGTTGAAGTTTTTTCTCCAATTAGGGTATGAAGTAGTGAGAAAATACTTACTCTCGCTCTTTTTAATCTCCGAAACGGCCTTGGTAATCGCCTCGTAAGAAAAATGTACAAAGCAGTCTCTGGTTAAAATCAGATCAACTTTAGGCAACTGTCCTTTAGTAATATTAATTACTGAAAATTCGGTGAAATTGTTTTTATATTCTCGGTTATTCTTTTCTACCATTTCCTTAACTATGTCGGCACCCAAATAACGTAAACCCGGTTTTTGAACAAGCTTCATCCAGTTGTAATCTCCACAAGGGATATCAAGCATGCTCTTTATACCGCGCTCCTTTAAAAGGCTAATTAATTTTTCTCGTAAACGTCCTGTAGCAGAAATACTTGAGCCTTTACCTGACAAACTTTCAGGATCTGACCAAAAATTATT
>CAZHYH010000052.1:0-3444 GCA_964536655.1 uncultured Candidatus Saccharibacteria bacterium | reverse complement strand
TACCTCGGAACGTTGTGAAAAACGATGTGCTCCTTTTGGTGACGGGGTGAAGCCTGATTTTCTTTGCATCAAAACTATATATAACACTGGAGCTGTTTAAATCATCCTCCAGCGCATAAAAAAGAATATAACTGCGGAAAGCAGGATAAACAAGGCAAGGTCTCTAAGAATAATTTTCTTTAGCATATCGGATTGGTAATTAAAGGCGGCGTCGTGAACGACAAATAAAATTAAGACCACAAGAGCTGCTGCGATAAAGGGCGATAAGGGCAAAAGAGAAACGACCCAGCTAGTTTCAACGAATAATAAAGCATAGATTAATCCGATAAGAAGATTTTTTGTTTGATGATATTCAGTTAGAAAGGCATAGACTTCTCTAAAAAGAAGGGCTAAGAAAATAAAAACTACGGCTTGGTTTTTAGTTGTGGGTTCTAGAAAATAAAAATAAATTATCGCGCCAAAGATAAGAAAATATAAAACTTGAGACCACAACTTTCTTTTTATAAAATGCAGGTCTTTAATGCCTAAAATAAGATAGAGCAGGAAGCCGACGAAAACTGCGAAATAAACCTCAAGATATCCTAAAGGCGAAATAATAAAAGGCAAAATAACTACAGCTAAAGAAGCGACCAAAAAACGGCCGCTTTGCGCAAAAGGGCGAAAGTAACTATATAAAAACATTACTACTAAAAACAAAGCCGGCCAAAAACCGCCGACCGACCTGAACCAAAAAACGGCGGAAGCAAAAAATAAAGACTCAAACGCTAACCTTAACGTCTGATTTTTCGAAACTAATGCGAACACGGCTGCCATCTTTAATATTCCCCCTTATTATACCGTCTGCCAGCTTATCCAAAATCATTTTTTGAATAAGACGTTTAATAGGACGAGCGCCATATTCAGGATCGAATCCGTTCTCGACAATGTATTTTCTAAGCGACTGGTCGATGACTGCGTTAATCTTCTTTTCTTTCAAACGTTCTTTTACTTCATCGAGCTGAATATCAACTATCTGCCCTATCTCCTTTTTAGTTAGAGCGTGAAAAATAATAATCTCATCTATCCTGTTTAAAAACTCCGGACGAAAATGATTTTTTAGGGCCGCATTTAACCTAGTTTTGTAGTTTTCTTCCTTCTCCTTACTCTCTTCTTCGGAAGAAACACTAAAACCCAGCTTAGCCATTTCTTTGGTAAGCTCGCTACCCACGTTAGAAGTCATAATGATAATAGCGTTCTTAAAGTTAACTATTTTGCCCTTGCCGTCAGTCAAGCGACCGTTGTCCAACACCTGCAGCAAGATGTTGAAAACTTCCGGGTGCGCTTTCTCTATTTCATCGAAAAGAATCAGACTATACGGCCGGTGGCGAATAATTTCGGTAAGTTGGCCGCCTTCTTCATAACCGACGTAGCCCGGAGGCGAACCAATGAGTCTCGCCACGGAATGTCTTTCCATATATTCTGACATATCTATGCGGATCAAGGCTTTCTCGTCATCAAATATAAACTCGGCGAGTGTTCTGGCAAGCTCTGTCTTCCCAACGCCAGTCGGTCCTAAGAACATAAATGATCCCAATGGCCTGTCAAACGGCGCCAAACCTGCTCTAGCGCGACGCAGGGCGCTCGCCACCGCCTTTATGGCTTCGTCTTGACCAATGACTCTTTCTTTTAGGACTTCTTCAATTCTCGTGAGTTTCTGCATCTCCGATTCCATTATATTTTGCACTGGTATGCCGGTAGAGCGGGCAACAACTCGAGCCACGTCCTCCTTATTAACTCCTTCCCTTACAAAATTGCCTTTGCCCCTCTTCTTATCGCTATAAAAGTATTTTTTCTCGTAAGTTTCGTATTCTTTCTGGGCAAGTGGCAACTCTCCATATATTATTTGGGCAACGCGTTCTAAATTATTTTCCCTTTCAGCTACTTCTTTCTCGCGACGCAATACATCAACTCGTTCCCTCAAGCCGTTTAGTTTCTCAAAAATCATTTTCTCCGCCTGCCATTCCGCGGTCAATTCTTCATCTTTCTCTTTAAGCGCTTTAAGCTCTTTCTCTATTTCCTTAAGCCGCTTCGAAGTTTTATTCTCGGCATCCTCGCTCGTCAAAGCCGTCCTCTCTACTTCTAATGAGGTTACCTCTCTTCTAATCTTATCAATCTCTGCGGGCAAACTTTCCATCTCGATTTTTCTCATAGCCGCGGCCTCGTCTATGACGTCAACCGACTTGTCCGGAAGAAACCTGTCGGTAATGTATCTGGCAGATAGGTTAACGGCGGCTATGATAGCTTCATCGTTTATGCGAAGGCCGTGATAAATTTCATATTTCTCTTTAAGCCCCCGCAGGATGGTAATGCTGTCATCGATTGACGGTTCCTCAACAAAAACGGGCTGGAACCTTCTTTCCAAAGCAGGATCTTTTTCTATATGGCGCTGATACTCACGAGTGGTTGTAGCGCCTATGGCGTGCAATTCCCCCCTAGCCAATGCGGGTTTTAACAAGTTCGAAGCGTCAACCGCCCCTTCCGCGGCGCCGGCGCCCACAATCATATGTATTTCGTCTATAAATAATATAATGTTGCCAGTAGAGTTCTGAATTTCTTTAATAAAGGCTTTTAATCTGTCTTCAAATTCACCTCTAAACTTGGTTCCGGCAATTAAAGCGCCTAGGTCCAGCATAATTACTTCTTTGCCCTTGAGCGACTCTGGTACGTCGCCGCTTATAATTTTTTGCGCTAATCCTTCGACAATCGCAGTTTTCCCGACTCCAGGTTCCCCTATTAAAACCGGGTTGTTTTTGGTACGTCTAGAAAGTATTTGAACGATTCTCCGCAGTTCTTCGTCGCGGCCGATGACTGGATCTAATTTCCCTGCAGTAGCTTTCTCGGTAAGGTTAATGGAGTATTTTTCTAACACCTGAAATTTGGTTTCGGGCGTTTCGTCGGTAATGCGCGTCGAGCCGCGGAGTTTTGAGAAAACCCTCAAAGCGCTTTCACGTTTCAAACCAAACTCATCCAAGATGGTTTTAGTAGGAGAATCAACATCCAAAATGGCTAAAAACAGGTGTTCGCAGGAAATAAATTCGTCGCGATTAACCACTGCGATCTTAGCCGCTCTGTCGATTATTCTCATTATTTCTTGAGAGAGATAAAGCTGACCTGTGGCGTTGGCTGAAAATACCTTAGGCAGTTTCTTAAGCTCGTTATTTATTTCCCTGTCTAAAATTTCAATGTTTACGCCCGCGCCTCTCACCATTGGCGCCACAAGCGAACTCTGATCGTTTATAAGAGCGAACAGGAGATGTAGAGCTCTAAATTCCCCATGATTTTGAGCGGTAGCCAAATCTTGAGCGTTTTGAATGGCCTCTTGGGCTTTAATTGTAAATCTTTTATCAAAAGAGTTCATTGTTTCTTTAAGGACAGCTTATCAAAGTCCCGGCCTCTCTTCAAGCG
>CAZHYH010000051.1:0-3471 GCA_964536655.1 uncultured Candidatus Saccharibacteria bacterium | reverse complement strand
GGCTCCTTTAAGCCATACTTGGTCGAAAGGAATCTTGCCGAGGAAGAAGCTCGGTTTTGAAAGCATAACGCGCGAGTAGAGCGCATACGGCTCATCATTTATTACGGCTACTGAGGCGGTGGATTTTTTCTGCCGAATAGTTTCCGCGGCTGTTGCGCCGGCTACCCCGCCACCGATAATGAGATATTCATACTCGTTCCTATTCATTGCCTATTTATTATAAGATTTACGAGCGTTGTTTACACTTTTACATATCATATCCCGGCGGGCAATGAGCTAAGAAAACTGTCTCGCAGGGCGAGCGGGCATGGTGTAGAGCCGAGCTCTTATTTTCTCGGAACCGGCTGTCCGTCTGCTCCAGCGGCAGACGGCAGCACTTAGCTCTCGTCCCGCCGAGCCGCCTAAAGGCGGCACCAAGCTCTGCGGGACTCCGAGATATTCCTCAAAAACAAGAACTCGGCTCTACGAGCGAGTCCGAGAGCAAGCGCAAGTTCCTCGCTGGGGAATTTGATAGCGTGTTTTTGTGCTCATTGCCCGTTGGGATAATATAAACAACGTTGCGAAGTTTTCACCACCGGGTCTATTTTGGGAATACTTGTTTGCCGTCTTTGCCGAAGAGAAGTATTGCTTTCGTAGGGCAAGACTCCGCGGCCGCAATAAGCGTGTCGTCGTCCACGGTGTCGGTCCCGATTACCACAGCTTTATTTTCGTTATCGAGTTCAAACGTAGCGCCGGAGACCGCGATACAAGAAGCCGCACCGATGCATAGGTCGCGGTCAATCACAATTTTACCTATCTTTGATCCTTCTTTTTTTCGCTCGTATTCTTTTAAATTTGCCATAAACCCCGTATAACAACTGCGATAAGTCTAACGCGATTTTTCATAATTTTGCAAATGATTGTTGTATTGTAAACTCAATTGGATACTCGGCAACTTTGCGAGGAGTTAGCCAGAAATTGCAATCGCAGTTGTTATACGGGGTAAAAATTTTACGTGAGAATAACCTTTTTAATTTCAGGCGCTTCTTCTTTAATAAGCGCGCATATCATTTTATTATAGGTTAAATCAGCCAGAGGGCAACCGGCGCATGCCCCTGATATTTCAAGAAATACCGTATCATCCTTTAAATCAATCAATTTAACATCGCCGCCATGCATTTGGATGTACGGTCTAACCTTTTTTAAAACCGCTTTTACCTTATTCTCTATTTTCTTTTGGTTATCTCTTTTCGCGGCCATAATATTTTTCCCGATAAAAACGGATAAGTTCTTCGACTCCCGGCAAACATTTCGGGTAGCCGATGCCGACCTTCGTTTTTTTCTGCACCGCTTCCAGCGTGTCGGCGCCCTCAATAACCGCCTCTTCGATATCGGCCTCGGTTGTTTTGGTGTTGGGGTCAAGAATTCGCGATTCCTCAACCAAGACCCTCTCATATTGGCCCGTTTTTTTGAACCAGTTGTTCAAGGCGGCTCTAAGCGCTTTGTCACCCAAAACCGAACAGTGGATTTTCCGGTCCGGCAGGCCGCCGAGCCGCTTTGTAATGTCCTGCGGTTTGATTTTCAGCGCCTTGTCTATTTTCATCCCGCCTTTTTCCGTGGCTATTACTGACAACATCGATGTGGCGGCTATGGCACTCGCGCAGCCGAATGTCCGCCATTTGAAATTTTTGATGCGCTCCGTTTTAGGATTAATTTTGAGCCATACCCGCATTACGTCTCCGCAGGCCGGCGAACCGACTAATCCTTCGGTATCAAATTCGGATTTTTTGGGGTCGCGCGTCAAAAAATTTCGCGGGTGGAAAAAATAGCTTTTTACCGTTTTTGAATAAACCCACTTTGCTCCTGTGAACCTGTTTATAATGTCCGGTTTCCTATTTTTAGATATTTTTTTCCGTATTGACGATTTCATCTTTTATTTACTTATTTTTATGTTGCCGCTTTCTTAAAAAATGCGGAGTTTGGCCGCCAACGAATGCTTTTGGTTGCGAGATGGCCTCTTTTCTCTCGAGTTTGAGATTTATAGGCGAGATGCGGCGCAACTTTGATACAATACCCGGCAAGGTTTTAAGGACATAGTTCACGTGCGAATCCTTCGTATATTTACCGAGCGTGAAACGGATGCTTCCATGTATATATTCATAAGGATTACCGAGTGCCGTGAGGACATATGACGGCTCAAGACTTTCCGAGTTGCACGCAGAGCCCGTGCCTACCATAATTCCCTTATCATCAAGATGTAGAAGCATCGCTTCTCCTTCAATATCTAAAATAGAGATATTTAAGGAATTAGGCAGCCGTTTAACGGGATGGCCGTTTAAAACAACTTTCGGAATTATTTTGAATATCCCTTTTTCCAATTTATCGCGCAGTTTTTTTATTCTAACCGATTCAGCCTTACGATTCTTTTGTGCGAGGTGAACTGCTTCGCCGAAGCCTGCTATGCTGGCTACGTTTTGTGTTCCGGGGTGGAGTTGTCTTGCCCCGCCGCCATAAATTATCGGAGTAATATTTACGCCGCGCCGCGCATAAAGCCCGCCAATGCCTTTAGGGCCATAGAGCTTATGGCTCGAGATAGTCATTAGATCAACGCCAAGTTTATTCACATCACAATCCAAGAACTGTAACGCCTGCGCCGCATCCGTGTGAAACAGCGGGAATCTAGAATCTAGAAAATAGAATCTAGAATTTTCATCGCTTCTACTTTCTACTTTCTGTTTTCTAAATTCTGAAATTACCTTAGCGATTTCCTTGATGGGTTGGATGGTGCCTATTTCATTATTGGCGTACATCACAGAGACTAAGATTGTTCTCTTATCCAAACTATTTTTAAGTTCTTCCGGATTAACCAACCCGTTTTTTTGTACAGGCAGTTCTACTATTTCAAAACCTTCTTTTGCCAGTGCTTTACAAACCGAAAGAACAGCCTTGTGTTCTATATTGGAGACAATAATTTTATTACCGGCTTTGCAGTTTGCTCGCGCGGTGCCGGCAATTGCCAAATTATCGGCCTCGGTTGCCGAGCCGGTAAAGATAAATTCATCGGGCCGGCAATTTAATACTTCGGTTATTTTTATTGTTGCTCTCTCGACTGCCCGTTTTGCCTCGCGACCGAGTTTGTATAAATTGGAAGGGTTGCCGAACTCCTTCGTAAAATACGGCTGCATTGCCTTTATGACTGCGGGGTCAACCGGGGTGGTTGAAGCGTAGTCAAAATAAAATATATTTTTTCTCATATCTTTTTCTATTAGACGTAGAATTAGTATATATCCAGTTGCGCCCTATGAACAGATAATATAAATCAAATGCGCCAACTGTGGTAAAAAAGTTTCAAACTTGACTATCATTATCAATTATGGTATACAAGTAGCAATTCCTGCTCCTTTAAATACCATCAAAGCCAACTTTGAGGCGGTATAGGGAATAAAATCAAGGTCGAATTATTAATTAACCTTAATTTAGCCCTCCGTCTCG
>CAZHYH010000050.1:0-3532 GCA_964536655.1 uncultured Candidatus Saccharibacteria bacterium | reverse complement strand
AGGTCATGAATCTTATCAAGAATAAATAATCGAGTTTCTACTACCTGGTATGATTGACGTTAATCTCCTGCGTGAGAGCCCGGAAAAATTTAAAAAGTCTCTTGAGCTCAAGAACGGCGATCCGGCTTTAATCAACCGCTTTTTAGACTTGGATAAAGACTGGCGCGATAAAGTGACCGCGCTTGATAAGCTACGCGCTCTCAAGAATACTCTCGGTTCTGACGATAGGGATAAAAGCAGGGAATTAAAGGATAAAGAAAAAGAATATACCGCGGAGATAGATATTTTGGCTAAAGAGAGAGAAGTTATAATAGAGCAAATTCCTAATATACCGGCACCGGATGTTCCTTACGGCAAGGACGAGAGTGGTAATGTGGTTTTGCATGAAGTTGGAGAGAGAACCAAGTTTGATTTTGAGCACAAAGATTACATGAGCTTAGCTGGAGGGCTTATAAATATAGAGAAAGCCTCCGAGGTTTCCGGCAGCCGTTTTGGTTATATATTGGGAGATCTTGTAATTTTGGAATTCGCCTTGGTGCGATTGGCTATGGATAAATTAATGCCGCACGGATTTATACCGGTGATTCCTCCGGTTATGATAAAACCGGAAGTTTTCAGGAATATGGGCAAAATTAAATTTATTGAGGGTGGGGACGTTTTTTATCTCCCCGAAGATGATTTATATTTAGCCGCCTCTTCCGAACACACTATCGGACCTTTTCATATGAATGATACTTTTAGTTATAAAAGTTTACCGAAACGCTATATGGGTTTTTCTACTTGTTTTAGGAGAGAAGCCGGCTCTTACGGGAAAGACACCAAAGGTATCCTTCGCGTGCATCAGTTTGATAAAGTAGAAATGTTTTCGTTCTGCTTACCAGAAAATTCCGAGGAAGAACATAAATTTTTAGTGGCAGTGCAGGAAGAATTACTACAAGCGCTTAATTTGCCTTATCGGGTAGTGGCTATTTGTACCGGAGATATGGGCTTCGGTGACTATCGTCAAATTGACATTGAGACCTGGATGCCCAGTCAAGGCAAGTACAGGGAAACTAATTCAGCTTCTAATACCACTGATTTTCAAGCGCGGGGTATTAACGTCAAATATAAAGACAAGGAAGGTAAGAAAAATTACGTTCACACTTTAAACGCTACCGCTTTTGCTATTGGTCGAATGCTTATAGCTATTATCGAGAATTATCAGACAGAAAAAGGCGCAATCATAGTGCCGGAAGCATTGCGAAAATATGTTGGCAAAAGCGAAATCTCCGCCTATCATAGAGATTGAGCGCAAAAAATTATTTAAGAGAAGACTCAAGCTAATTAGTCTTATCTTTTTCTTAATATTGCTTTTAGTCTTCGCTATTTATGCAGTTTTGTTTTCTGGTTTGTTTGTGGTACAGGCCATAGAGGTGAATGGTAATGAGTCGGCAAGTAATGACGAAATTATTGAAGTAGCAAAGGAGGCGGCCTTGAGGAATAAGTGGTTTTACGAGCTTGCGGGATCTAAAAATATTCTTTTTTGGAAGGATATTTATCTAACGGAATTGCCGCGAAGCTTACCGCAGATTTCTTCTATAAGAGTGAAGAAGAGCCTAGGCGACAATAAAATTATTATCGATGTGGTTGAAAGAAATAAATTTGCCATTTGGTGCGAAAAGGATTGCTTTTGGATGGATGAGCAGGGGGTTGTGTTTGCAGAAGCCCCAGAAACTCAAGGGGCGATTATAAATATTGTAAGAGTGAGTTCCGAAAGGAAGTTGAGTTTTGGCGATAAGCCTATTCCTCAAACAGAAACTCAAGTATTTGCTGAAATCATAAATTTTTTGGATGAAGCTGGTTTGGCTGTGGCAGATATGAAAATAGAGGATTTACGATTCCAGGAGATAAATGTTGAAGTTTTGAATGGCCCGGAAATTAAATTTAGCTTAGGCATTAACCCTTTTTTTGGCAGGACGGTTGTAGAATCATTACGCAAAAGCGGAAACTGGGAGAAGATTGAGTACCTGGACCTGCGCGTGGACGGAAGGGCGTATTATAAACTTAAATAATACAATTAATCCAGTTTATATATAAATATTGAAGTGCCGGCGCGAGCGTAGGGACTATAAGGGCCTGCAAGCCATTGGTATTCGTCTTCCGCGTTCCGCGTTTGGCCGGGATGTAGTTTGCCCTTGGAGCTCTGGATATCATTTATAGAAACTGCGAGCCACTTAATGCCGCTTTCTCGCGGATCGCCTTTAGCTGACCACCAGTACTCCACTTTGTCGCCGAGATAATACTTAGGATTGCCGCCGCCGAAGTAGCACACGGCAATTTTATCTATGCCGTTAAGTTCCACGAAAGTCTTGAGCCGTTTCAAATCTTGCCCCCAATCGTAGTTGGAGTCGGTAACGTACTGCCAACCGTTTTTTGTGCCTAAACCCTGGTTGAAGTAGGAAAGGTAATAAGGGTAATTAAGCCCTACGTCGGATAAGAACCAAATTAGAAGAAGCATTATGATACCGAGTTTAACTTGCTTCTTGAAAAAGTTACTCTTAAACCAGTGTTTTAAACTGGAAGCGGTGAGTATGTACATGAAAGGCATAAGCGGCAGGAGATGTCTTATGCCGATGTTCAAGGTGCTGTTAATGCTATAGGCGCCGTACGCTATAACAAAGAGCAGTATGGCGAATTCTCCCGGATGGGTTTCTAAGTAGTCGGCGAAAGTCGGCCTTTTTTCTTTTAAAGCCCGCCGTATGTTAAAAAGGGAAATAACGAGCGCTATGAATATGAGAATAAGTATAGGTAGGGGCTCTTTCATCAGGTAGGTTAGAGGGAAGTAGTACCACCAACCTGCAGCGGAAACTTCATCCAAGAAATATGTTGTATTGCCTCCGGCAGATCTCTGCAGGACCATGAGGACTCCAAGAAGATACTCCGCATAAGGTCTTAAAAGCGGTTTATCTGACGCCCAAACGTCTAGTTCAGCTAAACATCTTACGGGATTGCAGAATTCTCCTTCGGAAGGTTTGCCGCCCGCAAAAGAGGTCAGTATGGAGTCAGTATCAGCCCTTTGTTTTTCTGGAGGATAATTTAAAGTGGTAACGAAATAAAAAGGATAGACTAAAAGAAACCCTATAAAGAAAATTAAAAGTAAATTTTTGAATTTCTTAAACGCTTCACCTAAAAAGTGTTTTAATTTGGTTCCGGATGCTGTAAAGCGCCAATTCCGGTAAACTCCAGCTCCGTAGAAAAATGTTAAAAGAATAATAAAGTAAGGTATTAAGATTACTGCGGAGAATTTTAGGAGTTGAGCTATGCCAAAAGCGAGACCGGCTATAATCAGATTTTTGCGGGACGGCTGGATGTGGTATTTTATGAAGTAGTAGATCGAGATAAACATGCCTAAAGCGGCACCTATGTCGGTGGTCACATAGTGGCCGTGGGCCAGAACGGTTGGAGAAAAAGCGAAAAGCGCCGAGGGCAAAAGCGCCCACCAAGGGCCCAGAAGTTCTTTAGACCACCAATAAATAAAGAATATAAGGATAAG
>CAZHYH010000049.1:0-3783 GCA_964536655.1 uncultured Candidatus Saccharibacteria bacterium | reverse complement strand
CACGGTTTACGAGGTTGAGGCGCATAGCGCGGATGGACTTAATTTTAGGTTAAAACAATATGGTTCTTGGGAAAGTCTCGCTAATATAATTAAACTTAGAGTAAACACTATTTCCATAGATACCGCGTCGGAATCGCTTTATAGAAAAGCAGGCACTCCGAAAGTGTATATAAAGGAAATTGGCGTTACTAAACCTTCTACTATGTCGCTCCAAGGAGTCTGGATACCAGACGAGAAAATATTTAAGGAAATAGGGTTTAATGTAGCTTTGGCTGATGTTCCGAGTGATTTGCCGCCTGGGTTTGATAAAGCAATGATTTTTAAGAAGGTTGGCGATTTTGTTACCCTGTATTGGGAAGCTTTGAATTTAAGTAATCCCGGGACGGTTTCTTGCGCTTTTAAATCTGAATCCGCTTCAAATGCCAAGCCATGCGACAATTGGTCAAGCCGCGCGGTTTCATTAGGGAATAGCGCAAACGTGACAGGCGTAACTTATGGTTTAAAAGAATCAGGGTGGTATACGTTTACGATTCAGTCAAATCCCAGTGACGCTATTGTGGTTAGAGTAAGTGATTCAGCAGAACCCGTTGTACCGCCGGACGATGATGATGAATCTGATGCTGCGGTGCCTATCCCGCAGTGTCGCGACAACAAAGATAACGACGATGACGGGAAAATAGATTACCCAGCTGACCCGGGCTGTTCTTCATCTGATGACGACGATGAGTTTGATGCTGCGGCACAAACTCTAAACGTTACTTTATCAGCGATTCCGCCATCTATTGTAGTTGGTACGAATATTGCTCTCAAAGCTGACGTTTCAGGAACTGCGCAAGGCACAATTCATTATCAGTTTGATTGTACCAACAATGGCAGTTATGAAGTTGATGTTACAAATAATACAGACCCATATTTAACCAACTCATGCGCTTATTCCTCGGTCGGTACTTATACCGCAAGAGTTCGTGTTGAGCGTGGGACTGCCGTACCCGCGCAATCTACTACGCAAATTACCGTTTCTGCTCCGGAGCCGCCTATAATTAATGATTTTTGGGCAGAGGATAATGGTGGATCCTCCATTAGCGGAGTCTGTAATATAGATGCTGATCCAAAAATTTTAGTCATACCCAGAAATACCTCTACATTAACCTGGTCCTGTGATAGAGTTATAAATGGCTGCACCTTGCACGACGACAATCCGAAAGTTCCTGATATGGGTGCGGTAGCTTCAAGCGGGAGCGAGGAGACGCCCGCGATTGATGCCACCACTAAATTTACCTTGCAGTGTCCCGGCTCCAATAACCCTTCCGTAACCATAAGATTATTTGACCCATTCCTTAAAGAAATCATTCCGCAATGATGATTAATAACGATTAAATCAATAATTATTATTTTATGCAGTTAGATAAAAGCAAAAAAGTTATCGTTATCGGCGCATTAGTTTTAGTAATAGCACTGGTAGTTCTTACTTGGTACTTTTATAGCCGTGGCGTTTCAAACAGTGAAGATGTTGTGAAAATTGAAATAACAAACTGTTCTTCTATAGAACCTGCCTTTCTCTCGGTTCAAAAAGACAAGCCGATTTATTTGGTTAATCGTGATTCTAAAGAGCATGTAATAAAAATTGCCGGCAATGAATTAAGTATAGGCGCAGGAGAAGAAAAAATTTTAGGCGCGGAATTCACTTACGGAGCGGGAACATACGCTTATGACTGCAATAGCACTATAAATGCCGGTCAAATACAGATAGTAACTCCGGAACAGGATTTAAAAGGCGCGGAACAGACTTTTAAGGAAATGTACGATTCTTTGCCAAAAGAACTGCGGGATTGCGTCAAAAAAATGTTAAGCAGTAATTTTGAAAAAGTTTATAATGGCCAAGAAGGATTTGTCTTAGGTCCAAAGGATCAAGAAGCGATGAATTCTTGCTTAGAGTCGCCACAGCAAACACCGCAGCAATGATTAAAAACCTGAATAAAATTTTCTTTGTTGCCGCTTTATTTGCTTCTATGTGCTTAATTTCTGCTACTCCCGCGAAAGCCGAGTCCTATTTCACTGCTTGGTTTGACATAATAAATGACCCGGGTTACGGCCAACATATGGCACAGCGCGCGCCATCGACGTTAAAGCTAATCTTCTTTTCTTATGCTTATGGCGACACTGGTGATACGAAAGTGAAAATTGACTGTAATAGTGACGGAACATATGAGATTGATAGAACTATTCCGATAAGCCCAACTTATGCGTATGACGGGAGGGGACTAGATTATTGGGTAATGGCAGGGGAGTATTATCGTTACAATGAAGTTCGTTCACCCCAGCCCGCCTACTGGGCGAATATAAGAGATAACAGTATCAGGTGCTATTATCCGCTTCCCGGCAGTTACACCATAACTATGGTTGCGGAAAGAAATGGAGTTCAGGCTACCGGAAGCAGGTCTTTCAATCTTCGTGAGCCGGCCGTAGATATGCAAGTGAGACCGTTTTATAATAATAGTGTTATTTTCCCGGTAACAGGCGGTTATGGCTCTTTTATGCCGGGTTCAGTCCCTAGAGTCCCTGCAGACATAGATTTCGGAGTTGCAATATATAATCCAATAACTTACGTCGGCGGCAACGGTGATAGCCATTGGCCTCTCTTTACATCTTCGGCTACTCTGAAATTTGATTGTGACAGCGACGGTAATGTGGATAAAACAGCCGGGTATTCTACTTCGTCAAATGTTTATCATTTTGGGAGGGAGTGGGAGCTTTGGTGCACTTCAGGGGGATACTTCAATGTCAACAGCATATCTTCTTGTTACAACAGTATTGCTTCAAGCTTAAATTGGTATCCAAAAGCTTGTCATTATGATAAACCGGGGATTTATAGAGCTACAGTTAGGGCTGAACTTCCCCGCAGAGGGGCACCACCCTACATTAGAGAATCGTCTGTTGAATTTCCAGTTCTCCCCACAGGAAGTCCAGTCGTCAATTTTTCAACCGGCGGCGACCCCACTTACGGAAATGGAATCTTAAGAGGTGTTGATTTGAAGCTTGATGTATCGGGTCTTGTCCGGAACCATGCCTCTTATAATTTCAGTTGCGGCAACGGCCAGAGTAGAAGCTACAATATAAACGCCGATTTCTCTAAAAGAAATTACGACCAAGATTATTCTTACACGGCTAAAGATTTTTGTAATTATGATTCGCCGGGCGAATATACCGCTAAAGTTCAAATAGAGTTCAGAGCGATGAATTTGCCCGGAGGCATCAGAAATATCCTGCCGTTTAACGAAGTCAGCAGGACAAATAGTTACATTACTTATTCGCTGGAGAAGACAATTAGGATAGTTGTGGTAGGGAAGGTATCAAAAACGGAATATATTAGTACCTCTTCATTTGACTTAAAGTGGAATGTTTCTCGGGTGAATTTGTGTAGTATCGCCGGCGTGGATAACAGTTTTTCTGCATCGGGGAGCGGTTCGGATACGGTTAAGGTTTCGAATGTTCCTACCGGCGAATATTCCTATAAACTTACTTGTACAAGCGTGGGTGGTATTACGGTTGATAAAACAATTAAAGTAAGAGTAACCCCATCGCCTTAGTAGCGCGAGTTATCCACAGAACCTCGTAAATACTTGCCTTTCTTGCTATAATGTGTAATTAGTAGATTCGTAATAAACCCCCACACCTTATAAGGTGTGGGTGTAAAGGTCGAAAGTTAACCAGTAAAAATAAACAAATTAATGGTAATTCAAAGTTGGGCCGATCTATTAGTTGCTTCTTTTCAGCAAGTTTGGG
>CAZHYH010000048.1:0-4093 GCA_964536655.1 uncultured Candidatus Saccharibacteria bacterium | reverse complement strand
AAGCGCCTCCCTGTCACGGAGGAGAACGTGGGTTCAAATCCCATCGCCCGCGCAAAAAATCTTACTCACATTAGAAATAGAACAAAGCTCAAAAGTTTTTTAACAACTTTTTTATAAGGAGGTGAGGACGATGAAGAGGCAAATTCTCGTCAGGGTTTGGCAGGGAATATTGACTCCGGAACAGGCCATAAAGGAGCTTGAGGAGCTTGTAAGGGCGGGACCTAAACTTAACAAAGAAGAAAATGTTAGGATTTTGAAACTACTTCTTACTCTCGAAAAAAAACAAATAACAGTAAATGAAGTAGAGAAGGAAATAGAATATGAATACTATAGAATGGAAAGAAGAAAAGAATGTCTCTGCCAAATCAACTAAGCTAAAGCCTGCTGAAATTAAAAAGAAAGTAAGCAGGCTAAGTTTTTTGGGGCCGGGCAATCAAATTAGGCGATGAATCTAAAGATTCATCTTTATCTGCGCCCACTTCGCAGGCTTGATGATTGAAACTGGCATTTTAAATTTGGCTACCTTGCAGAAGATGAGATACATAGGTAACACCCCTAAGATACCAAAATCTGCTAAAATAAAACCAGGAGAAAAAAGTACCTTACCAATAATGCAAGGAAAGAATTGATAGAAAAGATTAATTATCATTTAAAAATTAGAAAAAGAAAGGAGGAAGAAGTTATGAAAGAGCGAAAGATTAAACACGTTGTTGTGCCAATCCCAGCCTCGCTGGAAGAAGCGGCTGAATTTGTTGGTCGCATTGGAAAGGAGCAACGGGAGATTGACCGGATTCAGAATAAACTAAACGAAGCGGTTGAAAAATTGAAATCAAAATCAATGTCTGAAAGTCAAGTTCGCAACGAAAATATTTCGCAGCTCGTTGAAGGTCTTTTTATCTTCGCTGAAAGTCACCGTAAGGAGTTGACCAAGAATGAGAAGAAAAAAACCATAGAGTTCCCAACAGGCATTTTTGGATGGCGAATGACGCCACCCGCCGTATCGCTAAAAAATGTAAAACAAATCTTGAAAGAATTGATGAAACGTAAATTGAAGCAGTTTATCCGGGTTAAAAGGGAAGTGGATAAAGAGGCAATGATGAAAGAGCCAGAACTGGCAGCGAGCATCAAAGGCGTGACCATTGGCCAGCACGAGGAGTTTATGGTGAAACCCGCCGAGTTAGAGCTGGAAATTACCTCTGAGGTTGACAAGTTAAAGAAAGTGGCATCTTAAACCCAAGAAAGGAGGAAAAGGAAGATAAAAAAAGGAGGAAGATACAATTTTCTTTCCAGAATCTTAAAATCAAGTTGCTGAATCGTAGAATAGCGTTCAGCAACTTTTTTATTGCGTTTTCCCCAGGATTCTTGACTTCTCCAGACAAATTTGCTAAAAAAATAAAGGAGGGTAACCTCTATTTTTTAATAAAAGGAGGTGAAAAAGCTTTTTTAAAACTACATATTGAGAGATGAAAGGAGGTGAATCAAATATGGAAGCAAAAGACAGAATTATTTTTGCGGCAGATGTAGGGTCGTCAACCGAGCTACTGGAGTATTTAACGAAATTCCAAGATGAAGTCGGAGTGATCAAGGTTGGAATGGAACTTTTAACGCATTCGCTTTTAACTCATGGTGAACCGATTTTCCAGACCATTATGTTGGAATCAGATTTTCGCGTGATGTGGGACCTGAAATACGGTGATATTCCGGCAACAGTGGCAGGAGCAGCCAAGGAAGTGGCCAAATACGGTCAAGGCAGAATTTTGGGGTTTACTGTCCATTGTTTGTCTGGCAGGAAAGCATTGGAACAAGCCGTTCAGGCGGTCAAGGATGATTTTAACATCTCAGTTCCTTCCCCAATGGTGATCGGTGTTACCATACTTACCTCATTGGGGCAAGAAGATCTTGATGAACTTGGAATACGAGGAACACCAAAAGAAGAAGTTCTGCGCTTAGCCAAGATAGCAGCCGAGGCGAAAGTGCCGGCTATCGTTTGTTCTCCTCAAGAGACAAAAGATGTTTTGGCAATTAACCCGAATTTCATCGTGATTAATCCGGGTATTCGTTTTGCCGGTTCTGAATTAGGAACGCAAAAGCGAGTGACGACCCCGAAAGAGGCGATTGAGAATGGCGCCAGTTACATTGTGATGGGTTCCGACCTTCGTAAAGGTGATCCTGTGGCTAATGCGCGTCGGGCCGCAGCGGAAATTGAAGAAGGACTGAAGGCAAAAGGTCAATGAATAGAAGGCGCGCCGCGCGCGGCGCGCCTTCAAAAAATTCAAGGAGGTGAAAGATGGAAAAGAAACTTTTACGTTGGATTAGCCCAAGTGAGTACGAAGATAAAATTCTGACCTCGAAAGAGATTCTTTCTTGGTTTGATATTTGCGATGCTGCTTGGGTTCATGATGGCAATCCCGCAAAACCGCATGCTGAACTAACCTCTGGAATGTGTAGTAATGGCTTCTTTGATTGTGTTCGGGTCCTTTGCCACCCAAATCTCAGCGAAATTCTGGCCCGTCAGCTTGTTAAACGGCTGCTAAGGGTAGATTTAAAACATGTGGATTATGTGATAGGTTCTGCTTACGCCGCAATAACCTTCTCGTATGAAGTAGCTAGAGCGCTTAGAGAATTTTATGGTTTTTCTGTCTTACATGGGTTTCTAGAGAAAGATCCAACTGATCCAAAAGGCAAAAAGATGCTTTGGGCGAGAATGAAGATTCCGGCCGGTGCTGATGTTCTTCAGGTGGAAGAACTAATGACTACCAGTGGAACGATGATGGAAGTTCGGCGAGCAGTACAAGAAGGCAATGGAGAACCGGTTAACTTTTTGTCGCTTGTCGGCGCTTTAGTTCACCGACCGCCAAAGCTTCCAGTAGATTACGGTGACCGGAGAGTGATTGCCTTGATTGAAAAGGAAATTTGGGCGGTCGATCCGAAGGACTGTCCTCTCTGTCTGGCAGGTTCCGTTCGTTATCGTCCAAAGACTCACTGGGCAGAGCTGACCGGGAAGAGATAGTGTATTAAAGGACTTAAAAAAGCATAACGGCCCACTGGGATTATCCTAGCGGACCGTATTTCTTTGACAATTTCATTAAATTTTGTAATAAAGGATAAGGAGGTTTGCAATATTAAAAATTTTTTTTGGAAAGGAGAATTCTGAAATGATTAAACTCAGTAATGGTCATTGCCTCGAATTTTTGACAGCATCCGGCGCCTTAGCTTTTGACGGCCGGGGTTGGCCATGGGAATGGCTACTTCGTTGGTTAGGTTTTTTAGACCCGCACCTCTTTACCATTGTCGTCAAGACATTACTTCCGGAAAAGTGGTTAGGCAATCTTTGTTGGTTTCGTCCTTGGGATGTGGTCAAGTTCATCACCAAAGAAGGGAAAGAAATTAATCCAGTATTGGCGTTGACGATGCCTCGTCTAATTGACGGAGTTATTAATGCTATTGGATTAACCGGGCCGGGAATTGATGGCTGGTTGGAAAGAGATTACCCTGTTATTCAAGGTCACGGATATAAAGTAATAGTTTCCATCACTGGACCGGAGGGTGGCAAAGGTTGTGTGGAGATGGCGAAAAAATTAAATAGCTTGAAAAATGTCGTGGGAATTGAGTTTAACGCTTCCTGCCCGAATACTGCCCCTGTTTTCTTAGAGGATGCAGAAATGGTGGTAAGAATGTGCTATGCCATAAAAGAGGTTTCCGAATATCCGCTCCTATTGAAGCTGAGTTATGCTCAGCTATATCTACAAATCGCCAAAAAAGTAAAGGGGATTGTTGAAGGAATCAGTATTAATACCGTCCCTTGGAAAGTAATCTTCCCGGATAAAATTTCACCTCTGCTAAAATATGGCGGTGGTGGCGTCTCGGGTCCGGCTGCTCAACCCTTTATCTGGAAGATGATTTCAGAGTTAAGGAGAGCAACATCCATTCCTATTATTGGAGCCGGAATTTGGGAATACGAAGACATTAGACGGTTAAGAAGTCTCGGCGCTTTGGCATGTCACTTCGGGACTATTTCTCTACCTTGGCCGTGTAAACCGACTCGGTTTGTTCGAAGATGGAGGATAGAACATGACTAAAATAAGTCGCTGGA
>CAZHYH010000047.1:0-4163 GCA_964536655.1 uncultured Candidatus Saccharibacteria bacterium | reverse complement strand
ACATAATCATTACTTCCATCAAACCTTAACCCCTTCCCAACTTTCCCTGTCGTCCAAGATGGAGCGGCAGTACCTGCTCCTAAACCTCCATTATTCCCATTCCCACTCGTATCATAAGCACTACTGCCTATTCCCTCATTAAAATCCCACCTGGCCACTGGGGGCGAACAGGTAGCAGTGTCTCCCGGGATACAATATTCCTGAGACGCGGCAGTGGATGGGGCAGTGTTGCCGGTGCCGGAGGAAAGAGAGCCCATCACCCGCGCGGATCCGCTATTATAATCTATATTTATCTCATCTTCCGTAAGGGCATAATAGTAAAATTTATATTCATCAATCAAACCAGTAAAGAAACCATAAGTCGTGCCGGCGCTGGCATCCCTGCCGGCGTAAAAAACAGCGGAAGTATCATCGGGAACAGCAGTTAGAGCCGTTGTGCTTTTTAAAACTCCATTAATATAGATTTTTATATTGGTTAAATCATAGGTGCAAAGAACATGGGACCAAGTATTTAATGGTAAAGCAACACTACTCGTGGCCGCTTCTTGCCAAGAAGTGGCTTTAATTTGGCAAAGGGGATTGCCGGAAGCATCTGTAACCAAACGCAGTTCTTCCGCTTTGGCAATAATCGCCTTGCTGACAATGGAAGTAGTCGGATTAACCCAAACAGAGATAGTAAAACGGCCGGTATTGGTGGCGTTTACCGGCTTAGAGCAAAATAAAAATAAAATAAGTACTGCTAGAACAGTAACTAAATCCGAAATCCGAATATCGAAATCCGAAACCAATTCAAAAATACTAATTTTCAAAATTTTAAACATTTTTTTTAAGAATAGATCCAAAAATATTCATGAGTTCAGTGGCTTCTTGAATAAGTCCCATTCTTTCTTTTTCCAAAGTCTCATTGTCATTTGTAAAAACAAGCCTAAGCCAAAGTTTACTTTCTTTAGATTCTTTTCTTGATATTTTTATTCTCATAAAGAAATCCTTTTTACTTAGAGATTCATTTGCTTCTATGTAATTTGCTGCTTGTGAACCAGATGATCTTATCACTTGAGATCCGTCTTCTATATTAGAAATTGTTTTAGGTAGTTTTCTAACAAATTCCCTAACTCTTTTAGCAAAAAGATAAGTTCTTTCTTCTAAATCGTATTGTTTTGGCCAAGCCTGGTTTTGTTTTGAATTTTGAATTTCGGTCATCTGAATTTGTTTCGAATTTCGTGCTTCGAATTTCGGATTTAAGCTTAGTTTTCAAGCTTCGTGCTTCGGATTTATTTTAGTATGATGTATCCGGGAAGGAAACCCAATCATTCCCGTCAAAATTTAACGCTTTTCCGTATTTACCATCCAAGTTCCAAGATGGGGCAGAATTTCCTGTGCCTAGACTGCCATTTAAGGTACTTCTCCCAAACCCCTCGTTATGAACTGTACTCCCGTATCCATCGTCAAACTTCCAATGACCAGCCGAGCCGCAGGTATTTTCCGAATCGTTAATTGCTACGCTGACATTGTCCAAAACCGGAGTAGAACTTCCTTCCGCGTCAGAACTAAACTGGATTTTATAATAAAAATTAGCCTCCGACCAGTTTAGAATACAAATCCCGATTGACCTATCGCCGTATTTTAGCGTATCCGTACCGTCCAAAACTCCCGAGGAATTATACCAATTAGAATTATCCTGGCTAAACTGTACCGTAACGGTAGTCCCTGCAGGTTTACTTGAGAGGGTATAATCAAAACTATTGATTTCAATGACAGTTTGTCCTGATAGAATGTTGGCGGAAGTAATTGTGCCTGAGGTGTAATAGGCGCTTTTGGTTGTAAAACTTGTCCATTCGCCATAAGCTGTGGACTGCGGATTTATTGCGTACGCGCGGTAATAATACATTGTTAGAGGGTTAAGCCCTGTGATTTCCAACGAAAAGGTTCCCGCGCTGAAATCGCCGTCTTCATGCACATCCCAAGTGGGTGTTTCAGTTAAACCGTATTGGAAACCCCGTGTGGTTGCGTTTCCGCCGTCCATGATTGTAAATTCCGCATTTCCTGTCACTACATTGCTTCTTATAAAAGAAGCCGCATTAGTGTAGATTGAAGCTCCGGGCGTATAGAATACTGCAACTTCATCTAAAACTCCTGTGGAGGCAGAATCTGTGGTGTTAAACTGTACTTTGTAATAAAAATATGCGCTTGACCAGCTTAGTGAAGATAAGTTAATGGCGTCGCCTTCTGCCGTAAAATCTCCCTGCGACAAGGTGTCCCAGCCGTCAGGTGTGTTTGAGGAGTTATACCAGTTTGTGCTGTCTTGGGAAAATTGAACTTGAATTGAGGTGCCTACCTGTATGGAACTAGCATTGTAGCCGAATTTATCTATAGTGGAAACATCTATTCCGGATAATAAATTGCTTGAAGTAAGGGTGCCTGAACTGAAGTAGGTAGCGGCCAGGGCTTTTCGCGTCAATCCGAAAAATAATAAAATACCGATAGTTACAAAAAGCAAAATTTTTTTGCCGGCCATATGGCCATTATAGATACATTCTGTTTTTCTTTTCAAGCCCTTGTCTTTGCTTACTCTCAATGCCGGAAGAAAAAACGGCTAAAACCAAGAGGATGTCATTGCGAGGCTATGAAATAGCCGAAGCAATCCCGTGGGGTTTCGCGACTTTCCTACGGGATTGCTTCACTTCGTTCGCAATGACACTTAGGAATATCAAACAATTGTAGAGAATAAATCTTTCCAACTTGGATTAAATTTGTTAATCAGATCAATTTTCTTTTTTCTACTGCCTGCTTTTATTTGTTTTTCTCTTGCTATAGCCAAGTTAATTTCTTCATATACTTCGTAGTAAACAAGCTTTTCTAGATTATATTTACTGCTAAACGAAGAAACAGATTTATTCTTATGATAGTAAATTCTGGCTGCTAGATTGCCTGTAACTCCTGTATACAATACTGTGTTACGGGAATTAGTAATTATATAAACAGAATAATATTTGGGCATCTTTGCTTCGGGCGGGATTGCTTCGCTATGCTCGCAATGACATACTCTACGGTAGTCTAAAACGGGATTGCTTCAGCCTCTCCGCCAGCTGACGGGTCGCTCACAATGACATTTTATGATACCGCACTAATTAGGAAATTCAGGGGCGCACGACCGCACGAAACCCGTCAACATTGCCGGGGCCACTAGTGCTGCCGCTACTGACGTAGGAACAACTGCTGTAGCCGAGCCTACGGGCACTAGTCGTACCGTCGGCAGCCGCCGCCCAGGTGTAATTAGTATCCCCGTCTCCGCAAACTTTTCTATTTTTATAAAAAAGATTCTCATAACAAGCCAACGGGTAATCATTACCTGAATTTTGCTCGCAGGCATTTTGAAAATCATTATTTGCAGAGTTGGAACACGTGCCGCCGACACAATATGGCAGGGCGGATTTTCCCCCGGTTGCGGATGCCCAAGTGGACAGGGCAGTATTAACCAAAGCTACGCTTGCACCCAGACAGCCATCTCCGGTGCAAAGATCGCGAGTAGCGTCAAGGCAGTCACTAATGGCGAGCGCGGAAATCCAAGCCCACCCCGCCGAGCCATTATGAGAAGAGGTGATGGTCGTGCCGGCGACATCCGAAACTATTTTATACCACTCGCCGGCCGCCACGGCGATCATGCGGTCCTGCAAGCCGGTGACATCGGTGGCGCAGGTGTAGGCTCCGGGATTGTCCGTGTCATTTCCCACGGCTTTATTCCAGGAAACGGAATCTGCCAGCATTTTTGACCAGCAGGCTGACCGGTCGTTTGTAGTGTACCAATACCAGCCGGACAGCGAATTGCAGTTGCATTCGGAAAGCGTGGTCCAGGTTTCTTCCGCCAGCTTTATTTGGCCGCCGCAGATGGTCATATTGGATTTTGAAGCGATTTCTTCGGGGTTGTCGAAGGTCTCGCTGACGGATAGGGAAGCGGCGCGTATAATCAAGCGTCCGGCATAAAAAAGTACCGGGATCAGGATAATAATTATTAACAGTTTGATTAGTTTTTTTGACATATGTTTAATTTCTCCTTACACTTACAGTTAACCAAATTTTTTGATTATATGCAAGAGGACCAAAATAGACCTAAGTTTTTCTTATTAAGCCTCATAATTAATTTCAAATTTCAAATTGTTTTTGTC
>CAZHYH010000046.1:0-4362 GCA_964536655.1 uncultured Candidatus Saccharibacteria bacterium | reverse complement strand
TAAGCGAAATTTCAGGCAAAGACGAAGTAGAAGGCATCGTCCTTAAAGACGGCAGGCGTATAGAATGCGATATGATAATTTGCGGCATCGGCGCGGTATGCGAGGCCGATTGGCTCAAAAACTCGGAATTAAAACTAAATCGCGGTATTCTCACGAACGAATATTTAGAAACAAGTCTGCCGGATGTCTGGGCAGCAGGTGACGTAGCCGAATTTAAAGACCTTATTTTGGATGAAACCGTTCAGCTGGGGAATTGGGTAAATGCTCGCGAGCAAGGCAGAATCGCGGGATTAAATATGATTGGAGAAAAAACTCCATTTAAGTTTGTTTCTTTTTACTCAACGCAGGGATTTGGAATCTCAATCGCTTTTATAGGAGACGCGAGACCCGGACCGGAAAGAATCGTTATCAAACGCGGCTCGCCTGAGGCCAATTCCTACGCGAGGATTATTATCTTGAATAAAGGCGACCGTAAGGAAGTTGAAGGCGCAACGCTTATAAACCGCACGGGAGAAATGTCGGCCATCGCGAAACTTATAGAATCGAATATTGATGTTTCGCAGAAACTCAAGGAGTTGGCTGACCCGAACTTCGCGTTAAAATCTCTTTAATTTGTTCAACACTTTCAGGATTGGACAGAGTGCTAAGATCTCCCAATTCTCCGCAGGTAATCAGGTTCCTCAAAATTCTCCTCATTATTTTACCTGACCTTGTCTTCGGCAAATCTTTAACCAAATAAACTTCCTTCGGCAGGGCAATGGGGCCTATGCCTTTTTTTATCAAACCAATTACCCTTTCTTTTATTTGTTCTTGCGTGGTTTCCGTCTTTGTAACCACAAAAGCAACCGGCACTTCGCCTTTTATCTCGTCAGCCACTCCGATTACGGCGCATTCAATTATCTCTTCGGGGGCGTCAATAATGCTTTCCATTTCGCCGGTAGATATCCTGTGACCTGCCACTTTTATAACATCGTCAACCCTGCCTACAATCCGTATCAACCCGTTTTTATCTTTATAAGCGCTGTCGCTTGTAAAATAGACTTTATTGCCATACTGACTCCAATATGTTTCCAGATATTTTTGGGGATTTTTGTAAATATCCCGCAGAAGGCCCGGAGCGAATGGCGGCAAAATCACCAGATTACCACTTTTTCCCGGCGGCAATGATTTACCCTTGTCGTCTAAGATATCAAATTTTAAACCGGGGAACGGCAGGCCGGTAAAACTCGGCTTAAAGGGGCCGAGCCCGGGCAAAGAAGTTATAAGAATCCCGCCCGTTTCCGTCTGCCACCAGGTATCAACCAAAGGACAATTTTCCTTCCCGACTTCTTTAAAATACCACAGCCAGGAATCCTCGCCTATCGGCTCGCCGACCGAACCCAAAATCTGCAAAGTATCTAATTTATTTTTTCTTACCATCTCCACCCCGTATTTTTCAAACATCCTAATAGCTGTCGGTGCAGTGTAAAAAGTCGTTACACCGTATTTTTCAATAATTTGGCACCATCTGTCTATCGTTGGCCAATCAGGACTTCCTTCATAAATTACAAAAGTTGAGCCAACCAATAACGGCCCGTAACAACTGTAAGTATGGCCCGTAATCCAGCCAACATCGGCGGTTGACCAAAAAATATCATCATCTTTTAAATCGAAAATCCACTTGGCGGTAAAATTCGCCTGGACGGCGTATCCGCCGCAGACATGGCAGCATCCTTTCGGCTTGCCCGTGCTGCCTGAAGTGTACAAAATGAACATCAAATCTTCGCTCGACATGGGCTCGGCCTCACAAGAATCGCTTTCTTCCTTGACCAAATCATTCCACCACAAATCTTTCCCTGCGTTCATCTTAATTTCATTGCCGGTCCTTCTGACAACAACAACCTTTTTAACATTTGTTTCTTTTACCCCCTCATCGGCTCCTTCTTTTAGGTTTATAACTTTCCCCCGGCGAAAATATCCGTCTGCCGTTATTAAAACTTCAGCCTCGTTATCCTGCAATCTCGCTTGAAGGGCTTTGGGGCTGAAAGCGGAGAAAACAACCGAGTGTACTGCTCCGATTCTGGCGCAAGCCAGCATAGAAATTATTACTTCCGGGACCATCGGCAAATAAATGCCGACCCTATCGCCTTTCTTCACTCCCAACTTTTTTAGCGCGTTCCCGAATTTATTGACCTCCCTTGAAAGTTCGTAGTAAGTAAAAACTCTTTCTCTCTCGTCAATAGGCTCCGGTTCCCAAATAAGAGCCACTTTATTTTTTCTTTTCTCCAGATTTCTGTCTAAAGCATTTAAAGTTATATTTATCTTCCCACCCTCAAACCATTTGAAATAAGGAGGGTTATGAACGAATGCTTTTCTCCATGGCTTTATCCATATGAGTTCTTTGGCTAACTTCTCCCAAAATTTAACCGGGTTTTTATCCGCTTCCTTATAAATATCTTTATTTTTAACCAAGGCTTGTTTTTGAAACTCTTTTGTCGGGAAATATGAATCTTTCTTTTTTATCATCTTCATAGTTAATGTAAAATGTAAATATTAAAAATCAAAATGACAAATTAAAATGTTAAAATTAATTTTTACCATTAAATGTATTGTATAATCTTTTCTTAAATTCATTTTTGAATTTTACATTGTAATTTTACACTTTGATTTTTCAATTTTCAATTGAACTAACAAGTTAGAGCTGTTCCTCAAAAGTCGGTTTTGAAACTTTGTAAAAGATTCCGCAGGGCACTTTTTCTCCGTCACCTTTTATTTTTTGCATTGCAGTTTCTTCTGTTTCAGCCGGTTCTCCGTCAAGCCACACGACCCGCTCCTTGAAATAATCTCGCGTATCAAAAAAGGTAATACAAGGCTGGATAATATCCACGAAGGCAAATCCTTTATGGAGCATAGCGGCTTTCATTATCTCTTTTGTTTTCTGGATGTCGCCGGCAAAACTGCGCGCCACAAAAGATGCCCCCGAAGCAAGCATGAAAACGAGCGGCTCAAAAGGCTCTTCGATACTGCCAAACGGCGTGGACCTGCCCTTGAACCCTTTCGGGCTTGTCGGCGTTGTCTGCCCCGTGGTTAAAGCAAACACACGATTGTCATGCACGAATACCTTTACGTCGGAGTTGCGTCTGGCGGCATGCACCAGATGTTCAATTCCTTCGGCATAAGCATCACCGTCGCCCACAAAGCCGACTACTGTGAGTAAAGGATTGGCGGCCTTGATGCCAGTCATAGCGGGAATGGCCCGACCGTGGAGAGAAGTGTACGTGTTCATATTAAGATACTCCGCGATTTTGCCGTGACAGCCGATTCCGGCCGCTGCCACAATGTTTCCAATGGCAAGTTTTTCCTCTCCCGCAAGTTCCATAAACGCCTGTCTCGCCGCAACTAATATCTGACTGTTCGGACAGCCCGGGCACCAAGTTATTTTTGCTTTTGTGCTTAAATTATCTTCCATTTTATTTTAAATAAGCATTGATTTCTTCCGCCAGTTCCAATGGGTCAAACGGCCGCGAATCGTACCGCAAGATTTTGTCTTCCGCGACTATGCCGGTTTTTTCTCTTAGAAGGCCGGCAAACTGGGCATCGTGATTGCTCTCTATATCAATAATTCTCTTCGCGGCCTTAAGAGCTCTTGAAACTTTTTCGGTCGGGAAAGGCGCGAGCCACAAAACCTGCACCAGCCGGCACGGCTTTTTAATAAATTTCGCGGCCTCTAAAATAACAGTTTTATTTGAACCCCAGAAAACAATGGCGTCTTTGCTTTTAGTGTCGCCGTAAACCTTGACCGTTTCGTATTTATCCATCTCTTCCGCCAGCCCCTCACCTTTCGCAAACCTTTTATCTTGCATTTTTTTAATTGTGTCGAAATCCTCGGTCACTGTGCCGTCTTCGTCATGTTCATAACTGTTTGATTTAACGGCGATGCCCGGCGTCCCAGGGAAAGCGAGCGGAGATACTCCGTCTTCGGTCAAGGCATATCGGCCATAATGGCCATGTGGCATCTCTTCCAGTTTTCCTTTTTCGATTTTAATTGCGCTGGAGTCGAGAACGCTCGTTGTCGAATTTTCTGATACGTGTTTATCCAGAAGGACAATAACCGGTAATTGATACTTCCATGCAAGGTTTAAAGCGTCCGCTCCGCACTTAAATGCTTCTTCCGGGTCGCCGGGCGCGAGAACGATTCGGGGAAATTCGCCGTGGCCGGAATGGAGCACAAATCGCATGTCCGCTTGGCTAAAGTGGGTCGGCACGCCACTTGCTGGCCCCTGCCGTTGGGACACCGCAATCACGACCGGAATTTCGGCAATACCCGCCAAACTGAAAGCTTCCTGCATAAGCGCGAACCCTCCGGTAGCCGTGCCTACGGCA
>CAZHYH010000045.1:0-4396 GCA_964536655.1 uncultured Candidatus Saccharibacteria bacterium | reverse complement strand
GAATGGTAACCGCTTTATCGTCTAAGGTGTCAAAATCAACAGTTACGCAGTAAGGGGTACCGATTTCATCTTGGCTGCGATAGCGCTTGCCGATATTACCGCGCTCATCCCAATAAACATTAAAGTCTTTTTTCAAATTTTGATAAACTTCTCGCGCCTTAGCCGTCAAATTTTTTTTATTAGCTAACAGTGGAAACACCGCCACTTTATACGGCGCGATATTGGGTTTAAATTTTAAAACCACCCGCGTTTCACCATTCTCCAATTTTTCTTCCCAGTACGCGTTTGAGATCAACGCCAGCATGGTGCGTTCAACACCAAAAGTCGGCTCGATAACATGCGGTAAAAACCTCTGCTTGGTTACCTCGTCAAAATATTCCAAATTCTGCCCGGAGTTTTTTTGATGTGCCGACAAATCATAATCCGTGCGATACGCAATGGCCCAAAGCTCATCTTGCCCAAACGGAAATTGATATTCAATATCAATAGTACGCTTGGAATAAAAAGCGCGTTCTGAATCCGGAATTTCATGGTTAAAAAATTGCCCGCGGGGAAGCCCGATTAAATCCGCGTAACCATACATATATTCCAGCCACTCCTCAAAAATCTTATTCCAATCGCTGTCCGGCGCGATAAAATACTCTATCTCAGCCTGCTCAAATTCCAATGTCCGGAAAATAAAATTGCCCGTGGTAACCTCATTGCGAAATGCCTTACCAATTTGACCTACACCAAAAGGAATTTTTTTATTGGTTGAATCCAGCACGTTTTTATAATCGGCGAAAATAGCTTGCGCGGTCTCGGGCCGGAAATAGGCTTCTATCCCCTCTTTTTCTATCGCGCCAATGGTAGTTTTAAACATACCCAAAAACAATTTCGGATCGGTAAATTGGCCGCCGCAATCGGGGCACTTACTAGCGTCTTTTAATTCATCCGGCCGGAAACGCAAATGGCATTTTTTGCATTCTACCAAAGCATCCTTGAAATTTTTCACGTGCCCTGAAGCCTCCCAAATTTTCGGGCTCAAAAGTATTCCGCCATCCAACCCAACCATATCCTCTCTTCCCTGCACAAAATACTTCCACCACAATGTTTTAATATTGTTTTTTAATTCAACGCCCAACGGACCGTAATCATAAGTAGAGGTTAGACCTCCATAAATTTCCGAGCCCGGATAAACAAAACCGCGCCGTTTACAAAGCGAAACAATTTTCTCCATCAAATCTGCCATTTATATAAGCTTATTCTATCACCTTGCCTTGACCCTCCACAACCGTCGAATCGTGAGACAATTGAGTGGTAATTGCCTCGTCAGAGTTAAATATTTCCGTTTCACCGAATTCGTCGAACGCCTTGACCTGCGTTACAGAAAGAAGCGGCATATAGTTTCCTTTTTTGTCGAGAGTTGGATTGGCTTCTATTTGGAAAATAGCTTCGGGCTTTTCTCCGGTTATGCCGGTAGTAGCCACCAAACGATCAATCTTCCAGATAATTTCTCCGCTCTCTTGATTAATCTCCGGCGGCGGAGTGGTATTACTTCTTATAATTCCCGTAAAGACAACGCCATCCTCAACCGCCGCTCTAACCTCGATATCGCGCACATCGGAACTAAAGTTGGTTAAAAACCAGTGAACTGTATATTGGGTGGATTGCCCCACTTTGGGCGGCCAGGGACCTTTGTTTAAAATTCCGGTAACCGCATCACGAAAAAATCCTCGCGCATCCACTTCAACTTTTCCACCGACTTTTGTTTCTAAAGTAACGTAGTTAACGGTTTTGTCCGCGGAAACAAGATAAGGAACTGTCGGTGATTCAATATTTGCCTCCACCTTGAGAATAAAATTTTTGTCATTTAGCTTCTTTATAGGATACGTCTCGCGCAATTTAATTGAGAAATTAACGCTCCTCTCTTCGCCGGCATTTAGAAGCACTAAATCTTTAAATGTGTTCGAATCCCAGGTGATTGTTCTATTAAAGAGATTAAATTTGGCTTCTTTGCTATCAAGCGTCCTAAAATCAAACATATCGCCCATGAGCTTGGACCTGATAACTACATCCTGCAAACCAACTTGCGTGTTGTTCTTGTATATGAGCGTGTAATCAAGAGTATCGTTTGCGTAAGCAACCAAATTATCCTTGCCGTTTACGATTAATTTAAAAGATAAAGGTGAAGGGGAGATAAGAACGCGGGCAGTTTCTTCAGACACCAAATAATCACGGCCCAAAAGACTGGTGAAAATCTGAACTTTAATATCAAAACTGGCATCATCGGGAAAGTTTACCTTACCCTTGGCGCTCAGCTTTCCGCTCGTGGAACTACTCTCTACTAAGTCTTCGGAAATTTTCACGAAATTATCGGGATAACTTGCCTTCAAAAACAGCTTAGGAGATGTCTCCGGATTGCGAGCTTCGTAATTGGCCGTAATTTCAAATTCTTCTCCAGAGAAAACTTTTTCCGGCGCTTTAAGCGAGAGATCAGTTTGTAGCGGCTGGATATCTACTCCGAATTTCCTGGTTTTTTCGAAATGCGCCGCGATAGTGCCAGGCGTATATGAGAGCGTGATTGTAAATTCACGCATAGATTCACGAGAGGGCGTAGCCATAACTTTAAAAATTTCCTGATGCACCTTATTTACATCAATGCTGCCCACTTCTCTCTCAATAATTCTCTGGCTTACCTCGCCGTTCACAGGCGTAATGCCGTCGGGCAATTCCAAAATAATTTTCGATTCGTTCAAAATATTCTTCGAGTTGTTGCTCAAATTCACTTTAAGGTCGAATGGTTCCCCTATTATTTTTTCGCCTTCAGCGCTTGCCTCAATATTAATGCCGCCAGAGGAAACAACGGTCCAAATATAAAACCCGATAACAAGTACAAGGACTACGAAAAGTATTGCAAGAGCAACTGATAATTTAGATTGAAAAAGCTTCATTTTCTTTTATGCCGGAGCTATAGAAACAACGGCCACACAGAAACATTATATCGTGCGGCAGAAAATAGGCAATCTGACGGCCGCCGCAGTTGTCACAGAAAGCATTCTTTGCGTCATATCCCATAATCGAAATGATACGGCGATAGTTTGCTTTATTAAGAGAATCTTCATGGAGAGTTGATTCCAATTCATGCCACAGATGCAGATCGGCGACGCCCAAAGGCGTGAGCTTATTTATAAAATCTAAGAAACGCAGCAGATCTAAAGTGACCATAACGCGCGAGGAAAGCGCGTCCACCAATTGATATCCGTTGCCGTTTCTTTCCACAACCCTGATGTTAGCAACGGCGCCAGTGGTAAGATGACCGGAAAGCTTGGAAGTAATGCGTCGGATGCTTTTAACTTTAGCAACTATTTTCCCGAAATCTTTCGTGTATAAAGTAAGAGCCGCATCAAGCTCTCCTCTGGGTTCGCGCGATAAAACTACTGCTTTGGTATAATGTTCAACCATGAGAAAAGTATAGTATATATAATATGTAGTATGTAGCGGACGACGCGGTTACCTTGACCCAGCAGTTAAACTGCGATTACAAGTTATTGATTAACTTGCTTACTCAATGGTTTATTCATGACCTTTAACCTTTTCTTGCGCAATCATCAGACTACGATAACTTGAGTTAATCTTATCGCAGTTATACTGACTGGGTTGACATTTTGGCGCAGCTAGGCTACCATAAAAAAGTAATAGAGCTCCCTAAAGGGAGTTTTTATTATACAAAATGAGCAAATACATCGTTTTAGCTGCTCTTTTTGTGGGGTTGGGAGTCTTTAAAATAGGGGTGATGGAAGGGGCGGTCGAACACTACGCTTATGATGCTAACTATCCTTATGCTTACGAAAGCGCGCTAGTGAACCAAAGCCCTGTCGCATCCGAATCCTGGTCAATAAAAGTAAGAGTTACGGCATACTCCTCGAGGATTGAGGAAACAGATGATACACCTAATATCACCGCCTCAGGAACAAATGTTAGACCGGGAGTGGTAGCAGCCAATTGGTTGCCCTTCGGAACAAAAGTAAAAATTCCGGAGTTGTTCGGTGAAAAGGTTTTCTTAGTAGAAGACCGCATGCACAAGAGAAATGGAGATAAATTGGATATTTGGTTCCCCTCTACAGAAGAAGCGCTACGGTTCGGTACGCAATTAGCTCGAATCGAAATCTTATAACAACGAAACCTCGATCAACCGATCGGGGTTTTGTTGTTTTTTAGACACTCTGCGAACGATCTCTATGAGAGTGCCCTTTGTTTGAAAATGCGCGAACCTTCTTTGAACGAAACTGACGCTCCGCCCCGCCGCCGCTCGCGGAGTTTACCCCGCACCGAGCTTCGCTCTGGTGCGGGGCTCGCCAGCCAGCAAAAAAGTTTTCTCTACATTTTTTAATTTGCGCGCGCCCGATTTTTTCTT
>CAZHYH010000044.1:0-4592 GCA_964536655.1 uncultured Candidatus Saccharibacteria bacterium | reverse complement strand
TATTATGGAAATAAAAATAATAAAGAATCCTATTAGGAAAAGGGAACTTCTAGATATTGCCAAAGAAAAATTCGGAGATTTAATTAAGGCGGTGGTTGATGTAGAGCAGGAAATAATGGCAATAGGCGGAGAACTTCATGCTGATGAGGAGGTGTTGCTTATGGAACAATGCGGTTCCAAACGGGAATATACTTGGGGGATTAATCTCTACCCAAAGAAATCCGAGGATAGTTGGATTGAACTTGATTCAATGATTAATCTTAAACCAGCTTACGGAAACCGCATTCGTGGGATTGAAGACGAGAAAACAAAAGAAAAAATCAAAAGTATCGTTAAGAAGTTAGTTTTTGATTAAAATGGCTTTCATGCATACAAATCTGGCGAGCGGGCGATGGTATGAACTTTCTTTAATGGAACAGCTTGGCAATATCGGCAGCGAGGTTTCGCGGGCGCGTAATTGGAAAGATAAAGACGAAAAGACTTTTAACGACGCTGTAGAAAGGGCTTTAGAGCTTTTTGACCTTACTCTTCAAGACCCGCGCTGGCATGGCCGATTAAGAGAAATCAACCGCGCGCGCGAAGTTTTTTGCGACGCGGTTTTTGGAGGGAAAGAGTATGAAAGCACACTTGAAGACCTTGATAGGTACTTTTTAAATTTTGCGCTTGCCGCAAGGAAAATTTGAATAGTGAACAATTTTTTGTCCTATTGAAGTTGAACTTCCATATAATTGACTTATTAGTGCTTGAAAATTTTGATTTTTTGAGAGTAACGGAGTATAGTTACGGCATCTAAATTATTTAGTTATGGCAGACGACAAATTCAACAGTTTTCAAGGTATTAAACTGACAGTCGATGAAGTTGTAGAAGAGATTACTAAGTTTATGCGGGCTGATCCCAAGAGGCGCTACAAGGTGATGATTGGGACAGACTCCGAACTCTACGATAAAACCGATGCGGATTTTGTTACGGCAATTGTAGTTCACCGAGTAGGCAACGGCGGCAGGTATTTTTGGAGGAGGGAAGAACTAAGCGGTTTTCATACTCTCCGCGACAGAATAATACGGGAGGTAATGATGTCTCTAGATATTGCTAAGGGTGTTTTAGCTAACCTTAAGAGCCACAAGACTCCGGAATTTGATTTTGAAATACACGCGGACGTGGGAACTAACGGCGAAACGAAGATAATGATTAAGGAATTGGTAGGCATGATCAGGGCCAATAATTTTGAGGCCAGAACTAAGCCGGAAAGTTATGCCGCTTCATCGGTTGCAGATAGATGTATATAGGGGTATGCGAGATAAGATCGTTATTGATATTGAAACTAAAAATACCTTTTTCGACGTTGGGGGGAAAGAAAATTTAAAGGATTTAGACGCGTCCCTTGTTTGCGTTTATTCTTATAATAAAGGAGATTTTTTGTTGTTTCGCGAAGATAAGCTGCACAATTTGGGTCCGATTCTTCAGGATGCGGGATTAGTTATCGGGTTCTCTATTAATAGATTTGATTTGCCGGTGTTAGATAAATATTTCAGCTTTAACCTTTTATCTCTTCCCACCCTCGATATTCTTGAAGAAATTGAAAATAGTTATGGCAAAAGAATCAGTTTGGATATTCTGGCTAAGACAAATTTAGGAGTGGGCAAGACCAATCACGGCCTGGACGCTATTAAGTTTTATAATGCCGGTGATTGGGAATCGCTTGAGAAATATTGTATGCAAGACGTTTTGATAACGCGGGATCTATACGAGTTAGCTAAAAAACAAAGCTATTTGATGGTTCCCGAGAGGTGGAGTGATAATTTAATTAAAGTTAATTTAAACTTAAAAGATGACATCAAGGAGTCAAATACGCTCTTCTAGAAAGCAGTACATCTATTTGGATTACGCAGCCTCTACGCCCGTATCTAGAGAGGTTTTTAAGGCTATGGAGCCTTACTTTGCCGACCGCTTCGGTAATCCAGGATCGGTTCATAGTTTCGGACAGGAATCGCAAGCCGCGATTGATAAAGCGCGGGGGGTCATAACTAAGTCAATCGGCGCCAAATTCAACGAAATTATTTTTACCGGATCGGCTACCGAAGCAAACAATTTAGCGCTTCGCGGATTAATAAAAGCATATCAGCATAAATCCCTGCCTGCCGGCGGGCAGGAGCCTAAAATCGGTATAAATCAGCGCCCGAGAATTATAGTTTCTTCTATAGAACACGAATCGGTTTTAGACACAGCAAGAGATTTAGAAAAGGAAGGTGTAGAGGTAATTTATTTACCGGTTGATAAAGAGGGTTTTATAAGTATAGAGTCATTAAAGAATAATTTAACCGAAAACACGGTTTTGGTTTCTATTATTTATGCCTCGAACGAAATAGGCACCATCCAACCCATCAAGGAAATCGCTAAGGTAATTTCAGAATTTAGAAAACAGAAAGTAGAAAGTAGAAGCGATGAAAATTCTAGATTCTATTTTCTAGATTCTAGATTCCCGCTGCTGCACACTGACGCGGCCCAGGCCTTTCAGTTTCTTGATTGTGATGTCGATAGATTGGGAGTTGATTTAATGACGCTTTCCGCGCATAAAATATACGGCCCCAAAGGCATCGGCGCGCTTTATGTAGCCACTAGGGTCCAGCCACTAGCCACTGGGACACAAAAGTTCACTCTAAGCCCTGGTGACTATACCCTACGCCCTATCATCACCGGCGGAGGTCAAGAGTATGGCTTAAGATCGGGCACAGAAAACGTGCCGGCGGTTGTCGGTTTCGGTAAAGCGGTGGAATTTATTCAAAAAAACAAGATTAAAGAAGGCAAAAGAATTAAAGTCTTGCGCGATTACTTCTGGCGCGAATTAAAAAATGCAAAACCGGATATTGAACTAAACGGACCACCAACCTCTTCATTAAACAGGCTGCCGAATAATCTTAATGTCTACATTCGTGGCCGTGATTCCCGGGATTTATTGATTGAGCTGGATTTAGTGAATGTCGCTGTTTCAGCTGGTTCTGCTTGCTCTGCGCGGAACACCAAACCATCTCATATTATTGCCGCGCTCAATTTAGGGGGAAATCGCGCGAAATCCAGCCTGCGTATTTCTTTTGGGTTGCCAACTGCAAGAAGACAACTTGACATCGCCCTAAAACGAATTGTAAATTTACTTTAATGCCAGGTAGTGAAAACTCGACTACTTTTTGTTAAATTTTAAATAAGTTTCACTTCAGGCTCAAAATAAGTAAATAATTTATGAAAATCCTATCAACTTCAAAGGTCAAAAACAAAAAGAATTTAACAAGTCGAGTTTCTACTACCTGGAATGAATAGGAAAATTTTAATTTTAATCTTTCTCGTTTTCGTATTCGGCGCCTTAGCGGGCGTAGCAACTAATCCACCGCGAGTCTCCGCCGGATTTTTGCAGGATCTGTTTAATCGCTTCATCCCTGGAATTTTTTCTCCCGGAGAGCAAGCTCCGGCGCCCGATAATAACACGCCAGGAACACAAACTATCTCTCCGGTCGCGCTTTACGCACCAACCATAGATTATGAAGAAGCGGTTATTAACGCGGTGGATGAAGGCTCAAAGAGTGTAGTTTCCATAGTTATATCAAAATATTTACCCGTTATAGAACAATGTCCTTATGATCCTTTTTCCAACCTGCCTCCTGAAATGAAGCAGTTTTTCGGCGGCGGTTTTGAGTTCTCACAGCCTTGCCAAAAAGGCACCAAGCTCGAGAAGGTGGGTGGCGGCAGCGGTTTTATAGTCTCAAGCGATGGTCTTATCTTGACCAATAAACATGTTGTGGTTGATACCAAAGCCGAATATACCGTCATAACTCATGACGGTAATAAATATGAAGCTAAAGTTTTAGCGAGAGACCCTGTCCAGGACTTGGCTATTATTAAAATTAACGCTACAGGGCTCAAACCTGCTAAACTTGGGAACTCCGATTCTATTAAGTTGGGTCAAACGGCCATTGCCATCGGTTACTCGCTTGGCGAATTCAGTAATACTGTTTCGGTGGGTGTCATCTCTGGGCTCTCCCGCACAATTACCGCTTCCGGCGCGGGTATCGGTACGGAAACTATCCAAGGCGTTATTCAAACTGATGCGGCCATTAATCCCGGCAACTCCGGCGGCCCGCTCCTTAATTTGAAAGGAGAAGTGATAGGCGTGAATACCGCAGTGGCTTCAGGCGCAGAGAATGTGGGCTTTGCCATTCCTATTAATCAGGCTAAAAAGGATATCCAGTCGGTTAAAACCAGTGGCACAATCAAGGTTCCTTATCTCGGTGTTCGTTATCTTGTTATAACTCCAGAACTTGCGGCTAATGAAAAGTTGCCGGTAAATGAGGGAGCTTTAATAAAAGCGTCGGACGAAAACGCGGCAGTTCTCTCTAACTCGCCGGCAGCGAAAGCCGGCGTTAAAGCGGGCGACATTATTATGGAAATCAATGGGGGAAAACTTACTACCGATAAGCCTTTAGGCAACGTTATCCAGAAATATAACATAGGCGACGTTTTAACCCTTAAAACAAGACGAGCAAATGCCGTGCTGGAGCTTTATGCCACGCTTGAAGAGAGGCCGGGACTTTGATAAGCTGTC
>CAZHYH010000043.1:2110-4637 GCA_964536655.1 uncultured Candidatus Saccharibacteria bacterium | reverse complement strand
CACACTATCAACAATATGATGATGACGATTTTCTTAACTTTAATATTTCAAAAACCCTGCCGAATAGGGGGAGGAAGAGAAAATCATCGGAAGCGCTTAATCTTCAACGGTTTAGCAGAAAATTGAAGGGAAGTTTTTGACAATACGAAAGACAGGATTAAGATAAAAAGAATGAACGATAAATTCTATATCCGAACTTTTGGCTGACCTTCTATACAGGTTTTACAATATATAAAATCCTTCCTTGTTTTCTTCTTCTGATAATCTAATGCACCGCCCGCTGGGGCGGGCTACGTGGTTGGTGTATTCATCGTTCGCCTTCGCTGGGGCTCAAAGCCTGCTTTTCCCCTAAAAGGAAAATAAACCTTGTATCAAATATTCATCAACACTTCTGTCTTTTTTTCAAAAAACCAGAACAGTCCGCAACGCCAAAAGACATTTCGCCTTCGGCGAAAAGACTTTTGCCCTTTCCGCCTACGCTAAAGCTTCGGCGGACAGGCGGGTTCGCGTTGTTTCGATGAATATTTAGGAAAGAAATTTTGATTGTTGATAAAATCTAAAATGTGGTATAATGTGAAATCATGTTGAACAATCTAAAACAGAGGCTACATTATGCTACTTAGGGGATATTTGACTGTAGAACAAGTTGCTAAACAGATTGGGTTAACTGAATACCGTGTGCGCGAGCTTATTCGGGAAAAACACATCCGCGCAACCAAGATCGGAAAATGGTGGATTAAACCCAGAGACTTAGAAGAATTCATTAAAGCGAGGACGAATAAATAATGGTGAAAAAGTCAGGGCAGAGAAAACTCTATGAAAAATCGATAAAGAATTGGCCGGAGGATGACAGACCGAGAGAGAAGTTGCTTAAGAACGGTGCGAAGGCGTTGAGCAATTCTGAACTTTTGGCTATTCTCTTGCGTACCGGTACCAATGGATCTAGCGCCCTCGATCTTGCGCGCAAGGTCATGAAAAAATTTAGCACCTTTCGCAACATGGTGCATACTGACGCGCGTGACTGGAAGGAATTCAAAGGGCTGGGAAGTGCTAAGATTGCCCATGTTCAGGCCGCGCTTGAGATCGGAAGGCGCTATCGTGAGGACGAAGTGATCACAGGGAAGCAAAAAATAACTTCAGCCAAAGATATCGTGAATATCGTCATGCCTCAACTCCGCGATCTTAAGACTGAGGTTTTTAAGGTAGTTTTTCTTAATACCGATAACCGGATTATCGATATTTCGAATACCGCGGTTGGCACCATTGATGAAGCTTTTCCTATCGTTCGTGAAATAATCCACGCAGCTTTACAAAAGTTCGCGAAGTCGATTATCTGCGTTCATAATCATCCCAGTGCTAATATCACGCCAAGCGCGCAGGATAAAGAGTTCACCAAAGAATTAAGCGATGCGGGAAAATCGTTGGACATAAAAGTGTTAGATCATGTCATTATAGGAGATGGGCAGTATTATAGTTTTGCAGATGAAGGATTAATAGTAGGAGAAAATTATGGCGAATGGTGACCTTAATTGGATAGCAAATTTTATTTGGGGAATTGCAGATGATGTTCTTCGCGACGTTTATGTCCGTGGCAAATATCGTGATGTTATATTGCCTATGACGGTTATACGAAGGCTCGATACAGTTCTGGAGCCGACCAAACAGGCTGTTCTAAAAATGAAAGAGAGTCTTGATAAGAAAAAAATAACAAATCAGGATGCCGCACTTCGGAGTGCCGCCGGGCAAGCGTTTTATAATACATCGCCGTTTACACTCCGCGATTTAAAAGCCCGTGCTAAACAACAGCAACTCAAATCAGATTTCGAGGCCTATCTTGATGGTTTTTCACCTAATGTCCAGGAAATCCTTGAGAAGTTTAAATTCCGCAATCAAATTCAGACGCTGGTTGAGGCTGATATCTTAGGTTATATGATTGAAAAGTTCCTGGAAAATTCGATCAACCTTAGCCCGAATCCGGTTTTCAATCAAGACGGTAGCGAGAGGCTCCCGGCGCTTGATAACCACGCAATGGGGACTATCTTTGAAGAGCTCATCCGTCGTTTCAACGAAGAGAACAATGAAGAAGCAGGAGAACATTTCACCCCTCGCGATGTCGTAAAGCTTATGGCGAAATTAATATTTCTTCCGATAGCTGAAAAAATTGAGTCTGGCACTTATTTGGTTTATGACGGCGCTTGTGGAACCGGCGGCATGTTAACTGTGGCTGAAGAATCTCTGGCTGAGCTTGCAAAACAACACAAGAAAGAAGTCTCTATCCATCTTTTCGGACAGGAGATTAATCCCGAAACCTATGCTATCACCAAAGCAGACCTTTTGATTAAAGGCGAGGGCGATGAAGCAGAAAACTTTAAATGGGGTTCCACACTTTCGCAAGATGGATTTCCGACAAGAGAATTTGATTTTATGTTATCCAATCCTCCGTACGGCAAGAGCTGGAAAACAGACCTTGATCGTATGGGCGGGAAATCGGATATCAAAGACCCCCGCTTTATTATTGAATATGCCG
>CAZHYH010000043.1:0-2010 GCA_964536655.1 uncultured Candidatus Saccharibacteria bacterium | reverse complement strand
AAATCCCCAGAACGTAAAGGCAAAGTTCAGTTGATTGATGCGACGGCATGGTTTAAGCCATTGCGTAAGAATCTCGGCAAGAAAAACTGTGAGTTGTCGGAAGATGACATAAAGAAGATATGCGATTTGTTTCTTGCTTTTAAGGAAACAGCAGAATCCAAAATATTCCCGAATGAGGCGTTTGGCTATTGGAAGGTCTTAGTTGAGCGTCCGCTTCGGCTTAGTGTTGACCTATCGGCCGCTAACGTTACTCGGTTTGTTCAACTATGCAAAGAAGCGGATGATGAGCCTTTGGCGAAGATGGTTCAGCGGCTTTCTAAGACGATCGGCTCCGGGCCCCATATGGATTTTAATATTTTTATGGATGCGGTTGATAATGATGCCAGCGAACATAACGTAAAGATGACCACCAAAAGGCAGAAGCTCTTGGAATCAGAATTGGCGAAAAAGGATGAGACTGCAAAGCCGGTTATTAAGAAAATACATAAGCACGGTCAAGCTGAGGCAAACCCAATTAAAGGGCTTTTCGCTATAACACTTGACGGAAAAGAGCAAGTAGTCGAATATGAGCCAGACACGGACCTTCGCGATACGGAACAAATTCCACTTCTTGAAGAGGGTGGAATAGAGGCGTTTTTCCGCCGGGAGGTCCTGCCGTATGTCTCGGATGCATGGATTGACACCGAATCCACCAAAATAGGCTATGAGATATCGTTTACGCGGTATTTTTATAAGCCGCAACAATTGCGCACGCTTGAGGAAATCCGGGCCGACATAGAAAAGATAGAGAAGGAATCTGATGGGCTACTTCGATCTATCCTTGATATATCAGGGGGGAAATAATTGCCGGCAAATGGAAGACAAAGAAGAGGAAATCGCATTATGCATAAAAATGAGAACCAGAATATAGAATTTAAAGAACAGTGGCGCGACGACATACTTAAGACGGTATGCGCGTTTGCAAATACTGGCGGAGGAGTTATTTATATAGGACTTGATGATAAGGGTCGGAGCGTCGTTCTAAAGGATACAAAGAAGCTTTTAGAAGATATCCCCAATAAAATAAGAGATATTTTGGGTATAGTTTGCGATGTAAAAATTATTAAGAAATCAGGCAACCCAGCAATAAAGATAGTTACAAAAAAATATACTGCCCCCATTTCATATAAGGGTATTTTTTATATTCGTTCCGGAAGCACAACGTCAGAGTTAAGGGGAATGGAATTAACGAGATTCTTATTATCCCGCTCCGGAGCGTCTTGGGACAGTGTCATAGAGCCAAGAAGTGGAATTAAAGATATAAACGTTAAAACCGTAAGGCATTTTCAAAAGCTTGCTGAAACACGGTTTCCATTTATCGCGAAAGAGAAGGATATAAAAACCGTCTTGCAAAAACTTAACCTGACAAAAGATAGTAAACTAAAGCGGGCGGCAATACTTCTCTTTGGAATAAATTCTAAATCCTATTTTACATCCGCTTTCATACAAATCGGCAGATTCATATCCGAAAGCGAAGTTATCAGCACTGATGTAATAGAAGGTAATCTTTTTGATCAAGTAGAAAAAACCATAGAAATACTTCGCTTGAAATATCTTGAAAACAGATTCTTTTATGAAGGTATATACAGAAAAGAAGATTTGGTTTATCCTGAGGAAGCGCTTAGAGAGGCAGTTATTAATGCGGTTATTCATAGAGATTATATCGGACCTCACACTCAGCTTAGAGTGTATGACAATAAATTATGGTTATGGAATATAGGAAAATTGTCTGAAGAAATCACTATCAATGATTTAAATAAACCCCATTCTTCATATCCGCGTAATGAACTTTTAGCAGATGTGTTCTTTAAGGCAGGATTTATTGAATCATGGGGAAGAGGGACATTGAAGATTATAAATAAATGTAAAGAAAAGCTTCTGCCGACCCCGATATTCAGCGAATCAGGAGGCGGTTTCAATGTTGAATTTAGAAAAGGAGAAATATCGTCAAAGACTTCAAAGAAAGAGCCC
>CAZHYH010000042.1:3601-4699 GCA_964536655.1 uncultured Candidatus Saccharibacteria bacterium | reverse complement strand
TAGCAGAATAAAGATAGGCCTAAGCCTGTCTTATAGCTAAGGATTTGTGGAGAATAGTCCGGTAAATAGCCCTGAATAACATTGAAGGGTTGCGTAACTGGACGGCGTATCCACGGAGATATCCCGCTTAGGCTATCGAACTGCCCACCGCTTGGGACATTACATTTTTGAAAGAGACTCGCCCCGGCGTAGTCTCTTTTTTGTTGACTTAAAGCGAGATAATTGGTAAGGTAGCCCCGCTCATTAATAACTTAATTATTAAATACTATGCGCAAACTAATTTTGTTAGCGTCAGTATTATTAATCGCTGTGCCTTTTTTGGCCGATGCCGGGAGATTTCTCGGCTGGTGGAACCTTGTAAACGGCTTCGACATTTTCGCTCACAGCAGTGTGAGTATTGGACTTGCCATTTTGGTAAGTGTGCTTTTGAGGAATGTAGGTGTAATTCCTACTTATCTCAACATCATTATTCCGGTAGTGCTCATTGGAGTACTATGGGAGTTTGGGGAATTAGTCTTAAGCCATGCCTGGTACGTGAGCCATTACGATATGGTTAAGGATGTGGCGGTAGATGTTACAGGAGCCCTAATCGGCGCAACGGCATTCAAAGAGATAAGCCCGCACTAATGTGTGGGCTTATTATGTTTTTCGTACGGTTTCATAACCTTAATTTCCGGCTTCCAATCAACTTTCTCGAAGTATTTTTCTAACTCATCTTTAATTTTATCTTGGTCGTGCCCTAAGGCGATCACTTGGGGTCGGTGATTTTCTAAAACATTCCAACTACCGAGTTCAGCATCTCCAACTATCACGGCATTAACGTGGTCAGCCTTTCTTAAGTGTTCAAACCGCTCCGCTATGGTTAATTTCGGAAATCTACTTTTGAGTTGTTTAACCACCTCATCCGGTGGGAGCACGGCTATGAGATATTCACCGTGACTCTTAGCCTCTTTTAAAAAGGCTTTATGTCCATCGTGTAAGCCGTCAAAAACTCCGAAAACCATCACCTTCTTTCTCATTAGTCTAATTATACTCTTTGTTGTTTTTGAATCTTTGGCTATCGCTTTCGGGATAGTCAGTTTGTTTAGCTACGGCATT
>CAZHYH010000042.1:0-3501 GCA_964536655.1 uncultured Candidatus Saccharibacteria bacterium | reverse complement strand
GCTTATCCACAGATTATTTGACCAACTCCACCTTTCAAGACTATATTTAGAATCAGTATCCTGTAATTCCTGATTTTTCAAAAGATAAGTGCAGCTGACAGTATTTAGACGTCGGTTGGGGAAGTGGGTGACCCGCCCGCTTAGGCGAGGCAGGAATTCCCACACAATGCCGTTACGGTGATCGCGGTACCAAGCACACAAAGCGTTGTGTGCTCGGTTACTTCGTAAGTCCGATGGCCAACCCTGCATCAATTTAACTACCTCGAGCAAGGGCCAATATATTTTTTGTGATTTTAATCCCGCCTCGAGGCGGGTGTTTTATTTTTAAATAGTCGCAAAAACAACAAAAAACAATGAAGAAAAAGTTATTATCAATATCAATCGTTCTTTCGCTCTTTATTTCGGTTTTTTCGGTACAGTCGGCGCACGGAGACGTTAACTCGGCCGTAAGTTACCTTAAAACCAAAACCGTTAATCCGTGGATTACGATGGCTCTGGTTGCTAACGGCGAGTCGCCAAACGTGGATTATTTAAAATCCACTACTGGCAGTAGCGCCACGGATTACGAAGCACCCATCTTAGCTTTGGCCGCAGCCGGAAAGAATCCGAAAACTTTTCCTGACACAGATTTAGTCGCCGTGCTTAAAACTTTTCACACCGGCGGACAAATTGGCAGCGTTTCGACTTTAAACGATGACATTTTTGGCGTTTTAGCGCTTATTGCCGCCGGTGAGTCTATAAGCGATATCATAATTACAGACGCCAAGAATTTTATTTTGGCTAATCAGAACACCAACGGCGGCTGGGCTTTTGTGGTGGGAGGGGATAGCGATACTAATATGACTTCTACGGCCATAATGGCTTTACTTGAAGCGGGTGTAGCCAAAACCGACTCGCATATCGTAAACGCCGTAAGTTACTTGAAATCAGCCCAAAATAACGATGGCGGATTCCCTTATGACTCGCAAAGTCCTCGGGGAACGGGTTCCGATACTTCTTCCGATGCCTGGGTAATTTCGGCGATTAACAAACTCGGCGAAGATCCGGACGGCTCAAGCTGGAGTAAGAATGGCAATAGTCCCGTAGACCACCTTTTATCTTTGCAAACTACCGGCGGATATTTTGAGTACCAAGAAGGGATTGGAGAGGATTCTTTTAGCCCTGTGGCCACTTCTTACGCCGTGATTGCTTTGACGGGTAAGTATTATCCGGTAGGAGTGACATCTACACCAGCAATTCCCAATGTGGACTACAAAATTGAGGGGAGCGACGGCACAGTTTGCGAGGGAAGTGTTGATGCTCCGAATGCGTTGGACTTGGTTGTGATAGTCGCTCCGACCTGCGGCTTTACTCACGAAATAGTTGATACCTCTTTCGGTCCTTACTTAAAGAAAATAGGGGATGATGAAGCTCATGATTTGGTTGGTTGGCTCTACGCGGTGAATTTTGCCATACCCAATATTGGCGCGGTTGATTACAATTTGGAAAGCGGTGATTATGTTATCTGGCACTTCGGCAATTTTGACTGGCAGCCGGGCGGCTCGGAAATAAACTTGAATGCCAACATACTTTCCGGATCTGGTGGCGGGAATGATTTCCAGTCCGATTTGATTTCTTTTAGCGTAAATGTTTCTGGTGGAGGAAATAGTTTTAATTTTGGAGATGTTGCACCGGGAGGTGTTAAATCACAGATCGTGACCATAACTAATCAAGGGCAGGTTGGTCTCTATATTGAAAGCGCCGTTACAGGCGACGAGGTATTCAGAAATTATTTGGACATTGACAATGTTTCGTGGCGAAACTTCAATGCAAATCTTCAAGGCGGCGGCAATAAAAGCGCTGAAGTAAAATTGCAAATTCCGGCTTCTTACTCTAAAGCCGGATCCAAAACTGGCAAGCTTATCTTTTGGGCAACATTAAGCCAATGAGTAAATACGCTTTATATACAATTCTCTTAATTTTATCTTTGTCTACCATTGTTTCCGCGGAAGCAGTTAGTCTTTCTGTTTCTCCCAAAGAATTGAAAATTTCGGCAAACGTTTACGAGACAGCAACTCAAAAATTGAAAATAAAAAATCCTTCAGGAGAAGTTTCTATTTTCGAAGTTTACCCGGATGACCTCGACGCAATAGTCAAAGTATCGCCTTCAAGTTTTATTCTTGAGTCAGAGGAAGAAAAGGAGGTGACGGTCCAGGTAACTCCAAGAGAAGAAGGCGTATTTAGGACCGATATTTCGGTTGTGGCGAGCCCTGTTGCGAGTTCATCGTTTAACGCTGGAGGCGGAGTAAAAATCCCCTTAGAAATCAGAGTTGGTCAAAAAAGTTCCTGGTTTTTGGCTCTGATGCCGCAGTTGCCTCTAACTTACAGCAGAATTTTAGGAGTCTTGCTTCTGTTTATGGTCGTGGGAGTAAGTTATTTTGTAATAAAGCATGGCATTAAACAAATTAAAGGTTAGTTTGATAATTACGGGTGTTTTGTCTTTAGGTCTTTTCGGCTTAGCTTCCTTTATCGTAGATAATCCGCTGTCTCTTAAAGAATCTTCTCCGGTAGAACAAAACTTAAGTGGAGAGTCACAAGGATTGGCATTTATCTCTATAGATTTTGGAGGTGGGAGAAGAAAAGTGATGGAGATTAAGCCGAATGGCATTGAAAGTCTCTTTCAAATTACAAAAGAAAGGCTGGCTGAAGATGGTATAGAGTTGTATTATGCGGCTTACTCCGGTTTAGGGGAGCTTATAACGCGGATAGGCGATGAGAAGAATGGCACCGAAGGTAAGTATTGGCAATTCTGGGTTAATGGCACCTATTCGCAAGTCGGCGCCTCTTCATACATACCAAAGGCCGGTGATATAATTGAATGGAAATTTACCCCGTCACAACAACTGCGATAAGATTAACTCAAGTTATTATAATCTAACGTTAGACTATACATGAATAAAAAAGTCGGCAACAACCCATTAAGCGTCAAGTTAATCAATAACTTGCAATCGCAGTTGTTATACGGGGTTTACCGATGAAAAACAATAACGACAAAATATTTTTAATCTTATTAGTTTTGTTGAGTGTCTCAAGCGTAGTTTTGCGTTTACTGCCTCACGCGCCTAACTTTGCTCCAATTGGGGCACTGGCTTTATTTGCCGGGCTGTACGCCACGAGAAAGTGGTTACTGCTAACTCCGATTATTGTAATGCTTGTAAGCGACGTCTTTGTGGGATTCTATGACTGGAAAATAATGTTAGTTGTTTACTTAGGTTTCTTGGCTTACGCGGCGATTGGAAGGATTGTTAAAAATAATAAATCAGTCTTTACCGTAATAGGCGGCACCTTCGCCGGAGCATTACTTTTTTATCTTACGACTAACTTTGCCGTTTGGGCTTTTTCGGGAATGTATCCGCATACGCTTCAAGGATTAATCTTATGCTACGAGATGGCTTTGCCTTTCTTTAGGAATTCACTTATGGGAGACTTATTCTATATGGGAGCCTTTGTGGGAGCTTACGA
>CAZHYH010000041.1:3477-4901 GCA_964536655.1 uncultured Candidatus Saccharibacteria bacterium | reverse complement strand
TCCTTTGCCTATTCTAAGTTCGGATATAGCTACAAATTCATCTATAAGGCTGTTCAACCTCTCCGCAGAAGCGGTTATTTTGTCCACATCTTCGGTTGCTTCGGGAACAAGTGAAATGCCTTTTAATTCATTTAAATATCTCTGGATATCTTCTAGCGGCGTTACTAAACGGCTCTGAGCTGATAAAATAAACTGGTCTTTAGTTTTGCCTAACTCTTCAAGCTTCATCCTGGCCTCCTTCTCAACTTCGTAGGAACGCCTTATCTCCCGAGTTTGTTCATCAACTTTTTCCTGAAGATGGCCAGTAAGATTTTTAAGTTCAGTGGTAATTATCTGCAATTGCTCTTTTCTCTTCACCTCATTTAGGACGCTCTTTATAAGGAACATCCCGAAAAATATCACCAGTAAGAGAAGCGAAGCGTCAGCTACGAATTCTCGGGTAGTATTAGCGAAAAATATGCGGAAGAAAAGGAACGACCAGATACTAAAAGTGACTAGTTGGGCGGTAATTACCTTTATATTGAAAAGCTGGTAGCGGGCAATCGCGTAAAACATAGAAATAACGTAGATAGGCACGAGTATATTACCGAACGGCGGAATGCGTACGTCGTACCACAGAAAATAATTAGTTGACCCACCAAACATCGCTATAATGACTCCTATAAGAATGAACTTTAATTGTCCCTTCAAGATTTTGTCCTGACTGGATCTAACAAGTCTTAAGAGTAGATAAAAACTTGTACCAAAAGTGCCGAAAAAATAAACCAGGGAGTATTTAAATATAGGTCCCGCATCCGCCCAATAAGGAAACCACCACTTCTCACTCACGGTGGGCAGTATAAGTTTGGTAAAACCTAAAATATCCGAAACAAGTAGCGCGGCAAAGAAAATGCCTACGATATAGACAATTTTTCTATATCTACTGTAGTCAATATGAGTTATCGATTCTATAAAATTTGTGGCAAAACTAAAAAATCCAGCAGGAATCAAAAGAGAAAAAATAATGCTCACCTGGAAGAAACGGAGCGCCGAATCTCCATTTTCAGTCATAAGACATAAAACAATCGGTGCAGCCCACAAAGCAACATACAAAGAAACTATCAAGAAAGATCTGCTTAATTTGTCATTCTTTCCGGAAGTCAAAACAAAAAAAGCAAATAACCCAGCTGTAAAAGCGATAAGCCCGAAAGATATAATTTGGAAGAAAATCATTGATACGAGAGTTACTTTACTCTCTTTAGAACCTTTTTAACGGCTGCCTTAATATCTTTGACACCCATACCATATTTTTCGATAAGTTCCTTGGGTGGACCCGATTCACCGAAAACATCCTGCATGCCGATAAACTCAATGGGCGTTGGCTGTTTTTTGGCCAGAACCTCCGCCACGGCGCTTCCCATTCCACCCATCACTTGATGTTCCTC
>CAZHYH010000041.1:0-3377 GCA_964536655.1 uncultured Candidatus Saccharibacteria bacterium | reverse complement strand
ACCCGCATAGTCGCAATATCTTCTATCGCCTGATGAGTCGCTCCGTCAGGCCCGACTGAAATTCCTGCATGATGCCCAGCAATTTTCACATTAGAATTATTATAAGAAATAGTGGTCCTAATCTGTTCCCAGTTTCTGCCTGGAGAAAAAACCGCGTAAGAAGACATAAAAGCGACTTTGCCGGAAATGCCCAAGCCGGCGGCTATGGTCGCCATATTCTGTTCAGCCACACCCATTTCAATAAATCTCTCCGGATATTTCTTGGCGAAAGCTTCCGAGCGAGTTGATTCCGACAAGTCGGCGCAAAGAACTACTACATTCGGGTCTTGCTCTCCGGCAACTAAAAGTCCCTCGCCGTAACCGTTCCTTATCGGGACCTGCTCGACATCCTCATCAAATAGCTTAGGATTAAGTTTCTCTTCTTTATTTAACATAAATTAATTTAAAATGAAAAATGACAATGTAAAATGTTAAAAATAGAATTAAAACCGTTTTATAATTTTGATTTTTGATTTTTACATTTTCCATTATCATTATTGATGTTCGCTCTGAATTTTCCCGCCTAATGTCCTTAATTCTTTAAGAGCGATCTCTGCTTCCTCTTTTGTCGGCGGTTTGCCGTGCCATAAATAATCTTTCTCCATAAAACTAACGCCCTTGCCCGGAATGGTGTGCGCGATTATAACCGTCGGCTTTTCGTAAATAGTTTTGGCAACGTTCACAGCATCAACAATCTGCTCAAAGTTATGTCCGTCAATTTCCAAAACATGCCAACCGAAAGACTCGTATTTATCTTTAAGCGGCTCCAATGGCATCACATCTTCCGTAAAACCGTCTATTTGAATATTATTCCTGTCTATAAAAGCCGTGAGATTATTTAATTTATTTTTCCCGGCAAACATAACCGACTCCCAAGTATTGCCCTCGTCCTGTTCACCATCGGACATAAGACAGTAAATTCTATAATTTTTCTTATCAAGTTGAGCCGCGAGCGCCATACCAACCGCTTGACCCAAACCAGACCCTAAAGGACCGGAAGTAGTTTCCACCCCGGGCAAAGCAGCCCTATAGGGATGCCCTTGAAGCCTCGAATTTAACTTCCTCAAAGTCTTTAATTCTTCAAGCGAGAAATATCCTGCATAAGCCATAGCTACGTACCTTACGGGGCAGATATGACCGTTCGATAATATCAATCTATCCCTGTTTTCCCAATTAGGATTTTTAGGGTCGTGTTTAAGAATATGGAAATAAAAGGCGGTGAAAATATCAGCCATCCCCAGCGAACCGGCTGAATGGCCACTCCCCGCCTCAACCAAAGTTTCAATGATTGTCTCTCTTATGCGATTCGCAATCTCCTCTAAAAGCTTTATTTTATTTTCATGCAATGCTTCCATTTAGTTCTTCGTAAGCTTGTTTTGGATTTTTACTCCCGAATATATAAGAAGCTGAAGCTACAATGTCTGCGCCGGCAATCTTCGCAAGCCTTGCGGTTTCAGGAGTGATGCCGCCGTCAACTTCTATTTTAGCATCGGGCGCCATCTGCCGCAAAAACCTTATTTTTTCTAAGATCTCCATTTTAAATTTCTGACCGGCTGGGCCGGGACTCACGGCTAAAATCTGGAAATAACGGAAAGAGTTGGTATGCGGCAAAAGCAAATCGACGGGAGTTGAGGGCGCGATAGCGAGCATTACTTCTCCGCCATGCTCGTCGGCTACGTCCAGCAAAAAGTCAGGATTACTGATTGTTTCCAGATGCACTATCACCCTTTTGGCGCCACCCTGAAACCACGCCTTAATAACTTCCTCCGGTTCTTCAACCATCAAATGAATCTCAAAATTAATATTGGGGTAGGCGGCTTTTATGCTCGCGAGTTCATTCGGATTACCCCAAGTAACATTTTTGGCAAAATTACCGTCAACAACGTCAATATGAACCCACCCGCTTCTAAACTGAACCGCCGTTTCGGTCAGGTTTTTAGCGCATTTAAAACCAGGACAGTTAATTACTGGAATTACCTGCATTAACGGTATTTTAACAGAAAAATGGTTGTAAGACTAAATACTTTCCTTGATTATCCCAACGAGGTCGGTAGGCGATGTATTTGCTTTTAATAGGTATTTTACTCTGTGTATTTCTTCCGTCGTCTTCTTTAAATTCTGGCTTTGGTAATTCGTGAATATAACCACGAAGGTGCCGTCAAAAGCAGACTCTTTCCTAATGGTTTCCAAAATTGCCAAACCGGAAATATCAAGCAGAAGCAGGTCTAATATTATGACCTGCGGAATTTCTTCATCGCCGCGAAGCATTCGTCTTATCCTCGACATAGCAACGCTTCCCGTGGTAATCATCTCCACCTGGAACCCCTCTACTTCAAGGTATTCTCTGTAAGGGCCGATAATCTCCGGCTCATCTTCAATAACCATTATTACCTTTTTCTTGGGAGGACCATTAACCATATCATTGGTATTATAACAATCCCACAAAAAAACAACTACCACCACACAACATTTACAGAGTTCTTCGTCAAGTATACTATAATACTGATCAGTATCGTAGTATACTTGATCGCTTTAATAATTGAATAACTTTCGGAATCATTTTATCGTTCCAAGCCAATCTTTATATACCAATCGTTATCGGTTTCAATCGTAAAATCGCTGTAACTATAAACTCCGTCGATGACTTTGACTTTGATTCTTGCCGCTTCTCCTTCTATATAAGGATTAGTGTTGATTACGGCGTTTTGCCATTCATTTCTCCAAAAGCCTCTTCCGTCGGCGTAGCTTTCAACTTCCAGGGTTAACCAATATTTACTATTAGCAGAAAAAGAAACCGGACTATTAAAATGAAAAGTTAAATCCTCGTTACTATTAGGGTCGTAAATATTAGCAATAACACTGGAAGATATAATTGAACTAAAATCAGGCTGGTTGTTGTCGGGATAAACTGAAAGTTTCAAATTAGCATAGTCATTAGGCACTGCGTCATTACCCACTGGTAGTTGCTTAACTCTTAAAGAAACTTTATCAAATTTAGAATCTGTTGTTGGCGTTAGGCTTTGCAGATTGATGCCATTTCCATCGCTGCCATAATAACCGTATCCTAATCCAAAAGAAGAGCTCCAAGCATTATTTTCGCTTTGAGTAAATATGGAATCCACTGCCGGATAAGACCATTCTGCGGTTAAGACCGGTGTCGAATAATTACCAAAATCATCTTTAGCTCTCACGCCTAGAGAAAAATTATCGCCAGCAGAAACAATTTTTGTAGTATTTATGACACCCCCAACAGGTTGCCAGTCAGCTGACGAGGTATATTTAATTTCATAAGTTAAAAGCGCGTCCAAGGTATCCGTGTCAGTAGCGCTGGGCCAACT
>CAZHYH010000040.1:0-5002 GCA_964536655.1 uncultured Candidatus Saccharibacteria bacterium | reverse complement strand
TTTCCCTTTAAAACAATATATTTATTTCTTCGACTAGAAAGTGGGAAACTCGGGAAAATAATTATCAATCGCAAACTGTTGCTGCTCAAGAAATATCCGTTTTAAATAATAAAGGTTATTCTGCTCGTAAAACAAAATTAGCGCTTTTTTATAATCCACTTCGTTAACACTTCTATACGACAAGGGAAAATACCCATTACTTAAAAGTATCGCGTTACTTACCATTCGAGCTGTTCTTTTATTACCATCAACAAAAGGTTGAATATACGCAATCATTAATAAAAACAAAAACGAGCGCTCTGGAATATTACTAATTTTACCAGCGGTTAGAAGCAGTTTGTCTAACGCCTCCTCGATTTGCCATTTATTATCTAGCGGTCTGTATCTAGTGCCAGTAATACCTACGCCATGTTCTCTAATATTTGTGGTTACACCTAAATCTTTTACCAAAACTGAATGGAGAGTTCTAATATCGGTTAAAGAAATTACGCTAAACTTCTCTTTATTCTCCAAAATAGCATCGAAAGCATTTTTGTGGTTAAGAATCATAACTGCTTCTTCTTTACTGTGACCTATCGCTTCTCTTTTGTTCTTAACTAGTTCCTCCGTCTCAAGCAAAGAATAGGTATTACCTTCAATTTGAGAGGATTTCCAACTTAGATCTATAGTAAAACGCTCCAACTCCCTTTTTAGTAGTGACTTATCAAGTTCTTTGAACTTGCTAACAAGTACTTGCTTTCCGCTCTCAAAAACCCCAAGCTCTTCTCTAGTGAAAATATTTTCCAGTTTATCAAAAACATCAAAATTGAAATTAGTGTACCGGGCTACTCGTTGATCAACACTTTTTGAAAAGTAACTTTCAATATCAACCTGAACAAAAAGTTCTTTATCAGAAGAGAGAAAATACACTGTGTTTTTCGCGTGGCCTGATTGGGTAACCCAACCTTTAGTAACAAGGTCATTTAAATCTCGTATTACAGTAACTCTAGAAACATTTTTACCGAAGGCAGCGTTAGTAATAGCTGCCCGGGATTGAGGGGGGTTACTCGCTAAATATTCAATAATTTTGATTTGTCGCGCATTTAGGTTCGTATCATTCATATATCATAATCGTATCATAATGATACGAAAGATGTCACTAGCTCGCTTGTATGCTATTTTTGAATTCCACTAACGCTCTATCAATTTCTTGCCCCCCCACCCACGGTTTCATTGTTTTGGGAATGTGGAGAGAAGTGCAGTAAGAATGAAGTTCACCTCGATTAAATAGTTGCATAATTTTCCAACTAATTTGGTTGCAACAAGAGTTGTCAATAGCCTTGACGTATTTCATGATAGCGGTTGGTTGAAGAAACGGCTCAATTTCTGTTTCTGTGTACTAATTACCCCCAGCAAAGTCATTGCGAAATTGGTTGGAACAAACCGTCTCGACGCGGATTCTGTCCTGATCAACGCCGGAATATGAGCCTAGGCCTAGGGTATATGGCGGTTGATCGTAGTGCATTAGTATCAAACAGATGCAAGTCGACAGTAAGCAATTCTATAAACTATGTGATTTTGCTAATTCGTTTAAAGAAGCTCTGTTGTGTAACTCCTTAGCAGTGTCTTTGCAAGCCTGTTCAATATCTACTCCATATTTATCCGCTATTATTACTAGAGCCAACAAACAATCACCAAATTCATGCTTCATCTTTTCATCCAAATTCTCAACATCCCGCAGACCATCAGCTACCATAGTTAGTTTTATTAAAGCTCCAACATCTGCCGCGAGAGCTTTCGCGTACTCTCCTCTATCCCACTCTTTACCCAACCGTTTCTTATCGGATTCAGCATATTTTGCGTATAATTCTCTAGTTATCTTAATAAGTTCCTCGAAATCCATAGTGTAATTATACATCATTACTTGCCACGCAACCAAACCCAAATCAAATTCAATCTTTTTGTTGATAAACAACAAGTCTACTAGGGAGAGCCATCTTTCGCTAACCTGCCTGCCGACAGGCAAGAGCTTCAGAATGGCAGGCCATAATAACATAGTCACCTAGGATCATACCAACAGGTTAGGAATACCCATATTGCAATTCTCAAGATATTTTGCGTATAATGAATTTATATGAAAAAGTTAGCAGCTTTACCCCTCTTTACTTTATTTCTATTTTCTCTTTTTGGTTTGTTAAATCTTCCGAAAAAGGCAAAGGCTCAAATTAACGACCGCGTCCCTGGACAAATATTGGTTAAATTTAAGCCAAGCACTTCTCAACAAGAAATGGACAAGCAAGTAGACAGTTACTTTGCAAATATACTTAAAAGGATTGACAAGCTAGATGTACTAATTCTTAAGGTTCCCGAAGTGTTTCAGGATGCGATACTAAACGCTTTATTAAGAAACCCCAATATTGAGTTCGCGGAATTAGACTACTACGCCCAAGCATTGTCCACTCCAAACGATACTCACTTTGATAGGCAATGGGGATTAGAAAATATCGGCCAAACAATAAATGGCGTCGTTGGAAAGGTAGATGCCGATATTGATACACCAACGGCGTGGGACACAACTCAAGATGGGGTAAAAGTCGCTATTCTTGATTGCGGTATTAACGAAAGTCATCCTGATTTAGCTGGAAAGGTTGTTGATAGGCAAGATTTTACCACTTCCGCATCAGGAACCACTGATGTCTATGGTCATGGAACCCATGTTGCCGGCATTGTGGCGGCGGCAACTAATAACGGTGACGGGGTAGCGGGAGTTTGTCCGGGGTGCTTACTGCTTAACGGCAAAGTGTTGAATGACAGCGGTTCAGGAGCTTATTCCTGGATAGCCAGCGGCATTATTTGGGCGGCCGATAATGGAGCTAAAGTTATCAATTTGAGCTTAGGCGGTCCCGCGTCGTCTACCACTTTAGAAAATGCGGTAAATTACGCTTGGAACAAGGGGGTTATAGTTGTCGCGGCGGCTGGAAACTCGAACAACCCATCCAAAACATATCCGGCGGCATATACAAATTCCATTGCCGTGGCGGCAACCGACAATCGGGACAGCAGGGCATATTTTTCAAGTTATGGTTCAAAATGGGTGGATATAGCCGCCCCAGGAGTATATGTTTTTTCTACATGGAAAGACGCGACAAGCAATTCCAACCCACAGCCTGAATGTTACGGAACTGTTTGTTACAAATTTGCCTCCGGTACTTCTATGGCCACACCAATGGTGGCTGGGGTCGCCGGATTGGTCTGGACTTCCAGTTATAACCAGTCCGCATATTCAGTTAGGGCGCGAATAGAATCAACTGCTGATAAAATTCCCGGAACAGGAATTTACTGGTCAGCTGGCCGGGTAAATGCCGCTAACGCGGTTTCGCAATCTGTACCTCCCACTCCAACGCCTAGTCCAACTCCTTCACCCAGCCCATCACCAACCCCAACACCGGTAGTTGATACTCAACCGCCAGTAGTTTCTATTACAAGCCCTGTAGATGGTAGTTATGTTTTCCGCAACAGAATACTCACTATTCGGGTAAGCGCGTCTGACAATGTAGGAGTCAAAAAAGTTGATTTTTATATTAATGGTAGTTTCATACGTACAGATACAGCAAAACCCTATACAGCATCATGGCGTGTTCCATATAAAAGAAATGTTACTTATACAATTACAGTAAAGGCATATGACACATCAAACAACACCGAACAGACGAGTATTTCCGTCACTTCTCGCTAGGAACTTTGAGAATGCGTGAGAGTATAGCTCATATATCTTTTTATGTTGCAGCAACAGCATTTACACAACTGCAACCCCGCCCTACTTGTCTCAAAGTAACTATCTGCCAAAGTAGAAATCGCCATTATCAAATACCCATAAGTTTGAAATGGCAACTTTCTATAACACCACCCATCTTCAACCCCACCGGTTGGTAGGCACTCTGAACTTACTTATATATTTAAAATCTAACATTAAATAGAATCATCTCTCCAACTTTTATCGGCAATAAATTAATAAGCCTAAACCACTGAAGTTACCTTAAACAACAAAATCCTCTATTAAGTAACCCATAAAGTTTACTTTTGATGATTTTATAGTATAATAGCTCATATTCGTAAACAGAAACAGGTAGATTGTCTGGAAAAAAGAAAGGAAAAGAAGATGGATCAACCTAGCTTAACCAGTTTTCAATTAGGACAGTTAATGTATCATGATGCGGCAATTATAGCGCTTAGCTTCCCCAACTCATTAAAAGAATTGGGATTAAACTGGAACACAGCAAGCTTTTATAAAGCATATCGTAATACTATTCTAGAGCTTCCAGAAACAGAAGCGACTTTAACTACTTCTTATGTAGCGAGTGTTCTTCGGAGCATGGTTACCCTTAATCGCTACTTAGAAAGAGGAGAGAAAAGCATCTCTTTGGGGATTAAGTGGGGCGTAACAAAAGAAATAAGTGACCTTGCGACTGCGCGCGCTAGCGAAGAAATAGCAGTAATGGTAAAAAAGTTTCTAACTTCACTAGCAACCGATCCTATTGAAACAGTTCCCTGGAGCGTAGATCTGGAAGGCTGGTTGCTACTGGGTACCTGTAACGGCAGTGATACTTCAAGAGCGGCTAAAAATATACACATACTGAACATGGAGTTTCTACCCTTAGTAAAACAGGTTTTCGCCGCGAATAACAGAGCGCTCCCTGCTTGGCGCTGCCCTGATGTGAGACAGATCATGGATAGTATCGGCTTTATGAACAGATGCTGGGGACAAATAGGAGAACATGTCGCCAAAGCAGCTTTACTTTTTTCAATTGCTATGAAGTTAATTGATACCCATGGCATTCGACAGCAAATAATTGCGGCTATATCTTAGCTCACATGTCAACCCGACGGCGCTTAAGAAGCCCTTCGGGTTTTATTTTATAAACTTATGCGCTCCCCCGCGGCGGGCTTTGGAACTGCTGCGCCACATTTCGCCCCTACAACATAATCATTTAATTTTCAAAAGAAAACGGTATATTTAAGAAGT
>CAZHYH010000039.1:0-5237 GCA_964536655.1 uncultured Candidatus Saccharibacteria bacterium | reverse complement strand
GCGGCTACTTTTTGTTCGAGGTGGTCGTTAAGGTCTTGGAGCTGCGTATTTAAACCCTTTAGCTGTTCTTTCTGTTCAGCCTCCTTCAAGATACTCTTAATAAAGAAATAACTAATGGAGATGAAAGAGAGAAAAATAAAAATCCTGCCCATAATGCCGAGAGTCGCCTCTCTTATAAATATGTTAGCGAAAAGAACTATAGCCATAACTAAAACGAAAACTTCGGCGGCTACAGCTTTAACGCTCATCTGGCGATATTTCATGACGGAGTAGGAAATTAAAACTACAAAACCCAAACTTGCCATCGGCCCAAACCAGTTAAGAGCCTGATAACCGAAACGAGGCAAGGTGGTATTAACTACTGCCGCGGGAATAAGCGCGATGAGTATACTCCAGAACATAAATTTAAGATTGGTTTTCGCCGCGCCAGGCTGGGATTTTTTATATTTAAAGTAAAGGATAAAAAGCCCAGCAATAAAAAATCCATTAAAAATTAAATCAAAGAGAAACGCAAGGGGACCAAAGTGCCATCCCCATCTTTGGATACCTGAAATGAGAGTGGCATTACAAATAATAAGCCCATAATAATATAAAGGTATAAAAACAATCTCTAGTAAAATAAGCGCTGGAGCTATCCATCTATTTGGTTTTTTGTCCTCGGGGAAAAGTAAACAGAAATATAAAAATGCTGCGGCAATAATTCCACCCATAAAGTAATCGAAACGAGCAAAAAACTCGGCAATGTCTACGTTAGTAGTAGATTTCAAGAACCCAACTCCGGTCATCCAGAAAACGTAAGAAAAAAGCATTATCAAAAAAGCTCTTGAGGAAGGCGTTTTACTACCCAAAAATATTACTAAACCGAGGCTACCGGTTATAACAGCAAATAACCAAATTAGGACCGAGTAAATATCAACAACTATCATAGGAAACGTTTGAATTACAACTACTTTTTAGTGTATCATAAACTCCGTCATGACTGTAACCAACAGAATATTATTAGAAGTAAGGGCCGGCGCCGGAGGCGAAGAAGCGGCTATTTTTGCCGGTAATTTAGCCAGAATGTATGAAAGATACGCTTTGAAATGCGGCTGGAAATTTTTTGTAATTGATTTCAACAAAACAGACCTTGGTGGTTATAAAACTTTCGTGGCAAGAATTGAGGGGATTGGAGCATATAACGCCTTGTATCATGAGGCCGGCGTCCACCGCGTACAAAGGATACCGGACACGGAAAAATCCGGGCGTGTTCACACCTCTACTGCCACCGTTGCAATACTGCCCGAAGTAGAAGCCAAAGAAGTGGAAATAAATCAAGGCGATTTAGAGGTAAGTTTCTCTCGCGCAGGCGGACCGGGCGGACAAAACGTAAACAAAGTGGAAACGGCGGTACGCGTACTGCATAAGCCGACAGGTATTGTAGTAAGCTCAAGGACGGAAAGGTCGCAGCATGCCAACCGCGAAGTGGCCATGAATGTTTTGAGAGCGAAACTGCACGAAATAAAAGTTCGCGGCGAGTCACAAAAAATAGAAGAGGAAAGGAGAGGACAGGTTGGCTCCGCTGACAGGTCCGAAAAAATACGCACCTATAATTTCCCGCAAGATAGAATCACCGACCACCGTATCGGCAAAAAGTGGCACAACATTGAAGCAATAATGGACGGTGGGCTAGATCCTATCGTGAAAGCTTTTAGAAAAACTCAATAAACTTATTAGTTGTAAGAACACAAAAGCGTTGTTTATATCGTAGAAACAAATCTTTTCTCATTTCGAAACTCCCCAATCTTTTCCCGCCGAGCCAAGGTCTACGCGATAGATAAATTATCATTGCTCACTTCGGGGAACCCTCCGGAATGTGTCTCGCTTCGCTCGCTTACGTTCCGGTTTCCCTCTTGTTCGCTGCGGTAATTTATAACTATCGCTTCGACAGGCTGGCTACAGAAAAGATTGAGGAATCGCCATTTTCCGTAGCGAGTGCCGAGGAGTGAGCGGGCATGGTTCGCCCCGACATCAAGTCGGGGCGAGAGCGAACGACGAAACACAGCGAGGTCGCTCGCTGGGCGACCGAGCGGTAGCTTAGGAAATTGGCGGTTCCTCAAAATAACATAATATCCAAAAGATTTGTTTCTTGTAATTTAGTTTTGAGACAAAATCTCTATATCTTTTTCAAACTCCGCTGATCTTTCGGCAACTCGGTAGCCGTACCGGCCTACTCTCGTATATAACCGCCAATTGCCCCCGGCATAGTATTTTGCCGCAGCGCAATTTTCCTGTGAAAAGGCAGTGGAATATATTTCTTTACAGGCAGTCAAACCGTCTTTAAGCAAAAGAGCGGTAGCGGTAAAAGCGTCCAGATTATTGAAGGGCGAGGCTGGATTACCCCCAGTTATGGCACCTACTTTATCCTTGTAAAGCTCCCAAGTAGTAGGCATAAATTGCGCCGGGCCCATGGCGCCACCATAAGATCCATCAGAAACTATAGGGCAGGAAACCGGCGTAGTCGCCGGATCTATATTTAACTCCTGGGCAATTTTTAAGAAAGCGGTTTTCTGGGTATTGGACATGACCGTACGACTGGCGTTATCCCAAGGAGTATTGTAATAACACCTGCCTAAATTCCTACCTATAACCCCGTCTATCGCCGACTCTTGAGTAAGAACGGATAATATGAAAGATGCTCTTACTCCGGTGGCCCGTTCGGCAACTTGTGCTAATTTAACAGCTTCGCCAAAGGGCAGCTCACCGCCGCCTAAAAGCCTGAAAATTCTGCTTCTAATATCGGCTGCCTTACTCTTACTTTCCGTTAAAAGTTTTTGGTATTCCGACTCTTTGCCTTTGGTTACTTTAAGTAAAGTGTTTTTGTCAGTCTTTACTCCTTCTACCTCACGCTTTTGGCTATCCTGATAAGACTTGAGCGCCGCGGCATCAGCGCGCTCCAAACCCAACGCTTCTTTTTCATCCATTAATTCCTCTTTCAAAGCTTTGAGTTGCTCCAAAGAAATCCTTAAACTGTCCTGCAGCGAAAGAAGGTCATTCACGTTATTAAAAAAGTCGGATAGCTGCGGGCTTTTCAAAAGAATTTCCATAAGTCCCTGTTCGTCGTTTTCATAGAGTAAACGCAATGATTCAGAAAGAACTCCTTTAGTGGAGTCAATTTTCGTTTCCGTATTGTCTATTCCGCCCGCAGTGGTGCTAATTTCTTCGTCAAGTTTTTTAATTGACAAATTCATAGCTTTTATTTGAAGGTTCAATTTATTAATCTTCGCATTCAATGTGTTAATCTCCCCTTTTAAAGAAGCTCCTTGGCTGCGGTAGACATCTATTGTCTTTTCGTATTCGGCAATTTGGTTTTCTAACTCTTGGAGCTCCGCCTCCAACGCTTTCCTTTTCTCCGTCTGTTCAACTGTTTGCGCTAAAGTGCCACTTGTTATGGGAGCGGCAACTTTGCCCAAAAAAAGTAACGGCGTAAGAGCAAGTAACGGTATAAACGCAAACCAGAATCTCAAATTAATCCTTCTTTTGGATTTATAACTAAGATTAATTCTGCTTCCACGACTGGAGTGAACGTCGACTTTAGGAGACGATTTGATGTCTAATAAAACTTTTGGCCTAAGCAACATTTTCGCCCGCGGATTTAGCCGCTTCCCTTTCGGCTTTCTTTTCCTCGGTTTCCACAACCACCTGTTCTGGCGTTATTTCCGTTTCCACCTTTTCTTCCTCGGCGGCTAATCCAGCAATGCTTGCCACGACGGTTTCCGGCCCAACGGTGAATTTAAACTTTCCCGTAACGGGCAAATCCTTAACGTATAAACTATCGCCAACGGCGGACAGTTTAGAGATGTCAACTACTATCTTATTAGGAATGTCGCCCGGCAAAGCCTCGATTTCAATCTCGTCCATAGTTTTAATAAACACGCCTAATCCATCTTTAACCACCGCAGACTCACCGACAAATTCCAACGGTACGGCGGTTTCAATCTCTTCATCCATTCTCACCTCATAGAAATCGACAGTTTCAATTGCTCCGCTTAACGGATGCAACTGTATATCGTAGATTAAGGCCGGCTTGGCAACGCCATCTATTATCACATTAATAACTGTATTTTCCCCAGCCTCTTTGTAGATTTTTTCAAAGTTTTTAGCGTTAACGGCAAGATGTAGGTTGGAAAAGCCGTGGCCATATAATTCCGCCGGCAAAAAACCCTGACGACGCAAAGCCTTTACCTTTTTGCCCAAGGTCTCTCTTTTTTCTACTTTCAATTCCATACCCAGTAGTATAACTGCGATTACAAGTTATTTGATTAACTTATCGCTGTAAATCATTTGTGTGACCTTTATATTATTATATTGCCCCTTCAGTAAACCATGATAACTTGAGTTAATCCAATCGCAGTAATACTCACTGGGCATAACGCGATTATACCGGTTTAGACAGATAATTTCAACCAGGCAGTAGAAATTTGATTTGCTTCGCGCGTGTCGCCGAAGGCGACCAACCAAATTTTCACTGCCTGGTCAACCAGGTAGTAGAAGTTCGGCTGGTTCGCCTTCGGCGAACCAATGCGAAGCAAGCCGAACTTTCACTACCTGGTCAACCGCACGTAGAACGTTGAACCAGCTCCCTCTCCGCGGCTCTCTGCCCATATCTCGCCGCCGTGAGCCGAAACAATTTCCTTGGCAATATATAAACCCAAACCAGTGCCCTGTACCTCTTTAGCTGCCTTAGAATCCCTGGTCCATTGTTCAAAAAGGTGCGGCAGAAGTTCTTGTGAGATGCCCATGCCAGAATCACTTACGGAGAAAACAACCGAATCCTTCTCTTTTTGAACGCTCGCTTCCACCCATCCCTTCTCTGTATATTTGATGGCATTGTCTATAAGGTTCTGAATAACTTGGCGCAACTTCTCTTCGTCAGCTTGAACAAAAAGTTCTTCTTTAGGAAGATTGGCTTTAAGAGTAAGATTTTTCGCTTGAGCTATTGTATACAGCTCGCTTAGAACCGCGCCAACCAGATTAACCAGATTGAGCTTGCTGAACTTAAATTCCATCTTCCTTTCTTCTATTTTCCTTAAGTCCAAGAGATTGTTCACGAGACTTACCATTCTATCGGCGGCGCCCACTATCTTTAGAGACACTTCTTTTATCTTGGAAGAAACGGGCCCGTAAGTCCCGTCAGCGATGAGGCTCGCATAACCTTTAACCACAGTAATTGGGGTTTTGACTTGGTGTGAAGCAAA
>CAZHYH010000038.1:2132-5264 GCA_964536655.1 uncultured Candidatus Saccharibacteria bacterium | reverse complement strand
GCTGCCGGGCAGGGACTCGAACCCCGATACTATGCTCCAGAGGCATATGTCCTACTTCACCCCCACACCAAATTGTTCCGGGACTTGGATTCGAACCAAGATACCATCCTCCAGAGGGATGTGTCCTACCATTAGACGATCCCGGAGTATTTTGGTGTGGGGGCAAGTTAGACGACCCGGCAATGTAAAAATGTGTTAAAATAGTAGCATGGCGTTTGACCGTTCGTCTATTGAGAAAGAATTATCTCTTCCAACATCCGACATATCCATTATTAAATTGGTTGATTCTATTGTTGAGTATGGATATAACTCTCGGGCATCTGATATTCATATTGACCCTACCGAGGATAAAGTTAACGTGCGTTTTAGGATAGATGGAGTAATGCATAACATCTTCACTTTGCCCAAAGAAATACAGGATGAGATTATAAGCAGAATTAAGGTACTTTCCGGTTTAAGGACAGATGAGCACCAGGCCGCTCAAGACGGCAGATTTAAATTTAAGACAGGGAAAATAAGTTTTGATATCCGCGTTTCAATTACCCCAACTTATTACGAGGAAAATGCGGTCATGCGATTACTGGCTGAACCAGAACATGGTTTCTCTTTGGAAAGTTTGGGTTTTTCAGAAAAAAACTTGATTATCGCGAGAAAAAACATCAAAAAACCATACGGCATGATTCTCGTAACCGGCCCAACCGGGTCGGGTAAGACTACTACGCTTTATGCGATTTTAAAGGAACTTAACACCCCAGCAATATCTATAATCACCATCGAAGACCCAATTGAATACTCGCTTGAAGGCGTAGAACAGATCCAGGTGAATCCGAGAACCGGCCTTGTGTTTGCCACTGGTTTGCGTTCCATTCTCCGCCAAGACCCTAATATTATTATGGTAGGCGAGATTCGTGACGAAGAAACCGCTGGTATCGCGGTAAACGCTGCGCTTACCGGACACCTACTTCTCTCAACTCTCCATACTAATGATGCCGCTACAACTCTTCCGAGATTACTAGATATGGGCATAGAACCGTTTCTTATCGCCTCCACGGTAAACGTTGCCATAAGCCAAAGATTAGTAAGACGTCTGTGTCAAACATGTAAAGTAAAAAAAGATTTGATGCCAGATGAAATAAAAAGTTTAGAAAACAGTCTGCCTAAAATTTACTTAAGAGGTGTTAGCCTAGCTGATATGAATTTTTACGAAGGTAAGGGGTGTAAAGAATGCGGCGGAAGCGGTTACAGGGGCAGAATCGCGATTCATGAAGTCTTAGAAGTTACAGAGAGTTTAAGGAGAGCCATTATGACTCAAGCCACCGCCGCCACCATAAGAGATATTGCTATACTTGAAGGGATGATACCTATAGTCCAAGACGGCTTGGTAAAAGCCGAACAGGGGATAACTTCCATAGAAGAAGTATTAAGAGTAATGCATGAATAAATTCTTAAGTAAATTAAGCAGCGCTTTTTTGAGGGTACCACTTTCAGAGAAGATACTTTTCACTAAACACTTGGGCATGATGACCAAGTCCTCTATGAGCACGGTGGAAAGTTTAAACCTTATAAAACGGCAGGTTAAAAGCCGTAGTTTCAGAATTATTCTCGACAAGGTGACAAAAGAAGTGGAAAACGGTCAGTCCCTTTCTACGGCTTTTAGTCAATTCAGACATGTCTTCGGGGAACTTTTCATAAGCATCATCGCTTTAGGAGAGGCGAGCGGCACCTTATCGGAAAATTTGGAATACCTTTCAAATGAACTCAAGAAGTCAAGACAACTTCACTCAAAAATACGTTCCGCGTTTGTCTATCCCGTCATAATTATGATTTTCACCGTAGGCGTGGTAGTGGCTCTTGTGTTTTTTGTCCTGCCTCGCTTAACTTCTATTTTTTCCAGTCTTAGAGTGGGTTTGCCTATAACAACAAAAATCTTGATAGGTTTCGCTAGCATTGTCCAAAATTATTATTACCTCATCATCGGAGGCGTTGTCTTCTTTATAATCGCGTGGACTTTACTGATGAAACTGCCTCATTTCAAGTACGCTATCCACAGGATAATACTCGCATTACCGATAGTCGGTAATATTTCCAAAAATTATAACATGGCAGGGCTCACAAGAACCTTAGGTCTTCTTTTAAAAAGCGGGATGAAAATAGTTGAGGCGGTGAATACAACTTCAGGGGTTCTTGCAAACGTTGTCTATCAGAAAGCGCTCATTGAAACGGTTGAGGAGATAAAGCGCGGCGAGCCGTTGTACAAATATTTAGAAGAGCATGAACATGTTTTTCCTCTTACCGTAAGCCATATGATTGAGGTGGGGGAGAAAACTGGTAATCTTGATGCTAACCTGCTTTACCTCGCCGAATTCTATGAAAATGAGGTTGATGAGACGGTGAAAAACTTATCAAGCATACTTGAGCCGTTGCTTTTAGTATTTATGGGAGCGATTGTCGGTTTCGTTGCCATTTCTATCATCACGCCTATATATCAGCTTTCTCAAGGTGTTAAGTAACGATTTTAAAAAGGGTTTTTCACTTATAGAGCTATTAGTGGTCGTAGCTATCATAGTGGTCATAAGCGGTTTAGGTTTATTTGTAGGCTTGGATTTTTATAAAACTTATGCTTTAAATTCGGAGCGCGACATAGTAGTGGGCATACTTATGAAAGCGAGGAATAAAGCAGCTAATAATTTCAATCAGTCGGCGCACGGAGTCTTTGTGGATTCCACGGGCTATATGGTGTTTCAAGGGTCCTCCTACGCTTCACGCAACACATCTTACGATGAATTAATTAAACGAAACAATTCTGTAACGGCAAGCGGTTTAAGCGAGATTGTTTTTGAGCAGTTAACCGGCGGCTTAACAACTTCAGAAGGGGATGTAACACTAAACAACAACGTGAAGTCAATAAATATTTCCTTAAACAATGAAGGAAGAATTAACTGGTAATCTTAAAAATGTAAGTGGTAAAAGCGGGCAGAGCGTGCTCGAACTTCTTGTCGCTTTAGTTGTTATTATCTTAACTATTTCTGCGGTCATCGTAGTTTCTTTTGGTAACCAATCGCTTTCCGTTGAAACTGAATTAAGCAATTTGGCGCTCTTGAAAGCCAGAGAGGACTTGGAAGACGCGAGAGC
>CAZHYH010000038.1:0-2032 GCA_964536655.1 uncultured Candidatus Saccharibacteria bacterium | reverse complement strand
AAGTCCGTCATTTGTAAGTTCGGTAGAAATAGGCGCTGATGTTAACGATATTTACGTTTACCGCAATAGAGCGTATCTCGCCACCTCTAAAACCACCGGCGAAGTGCTTATTTTTGATATTTCTGTGCCTACGAGTCCTCAACAAATTGCTGTTTTTGACTACAGCGACACTCCAGGACTCTCTGTTTTCGCTAATAGCTTTAATGATTTTTACGCAGGCATAGGGAGTACTTTTGTAATAGTTAACTCCACTAATTTAAATTCGCTCTCTGTAATCGGTTCTTATAACACAGGCGGCTCGGTAAACGACCTTTATATACGCGACTATTTAGCATTTCTCGCTACCGCCAACAGCACTGCTGAATTCCAAGCCATCAATATTACCAATAAGACTAATCTGACCCTACACTCTTCTTATAATTTTCCGCAATTAGGCACCGGCGTAACTTACCGGGACAACGTCGTGTATATGTCGGTTAGAAGCAACGACGCGCTTCGTATAATAACTTCGCAATAGTTTGAAAATTTAATCATTGAAAATTCAATGAAAATTGATAATTGTAAATTGAAAATTATAAGAGGTTTCACCCTCATCGAAACCATTATATATATCGCTCTATTTTCCATAATAATAAGTTTGGTTATAGGCGCTGTTTACCAAATCATACAAGGGAGTGAAGATCTGCAGAAAAATATTGTCGCGGAGGCAGAAGCGCATTTTTTAATGAGAAAGACGGAATGGGCGCTTGCTGGAGTGTCGGCGATTAACTCTCCGGCTTCCGGATTAACTGGAGCGACCTTATCGGTCGACAAAGTGAATTATTCCCAAAATCCAATTGTTTTAGATTTAGATTCCGGTAGCTTGCGGATTAAAAAGGGATTAGGCGACCCCATTATATTAAATAGCGCTAACGTTACTATAAGCGACCTGCAATTCCAACATTTAGCCGCCGGTCTTTATCGCCCCGCCGCCATAAAAACGTCATTCAAAGTCGACGGCGAACTTTATTCAACAACCATTTATCTAAGAAAATGAAGCAGAAAGGCTATATAGCGATGACCTCAACCATCATTATTGCCATGCTTGTTATGACGATAGTGTTTACTATTAACCTAATCGGTTATTTTGGCCGCTATAATGTACTAACATCAGAATTAAAGGATGTAAGTCTATCCCTCGCGGAAGGTTGTGCCGAAAAAGCTCTGCTAAAGTATGCGGAGGATAACGCCTATGCCGGGAATGAAAACATAACGGTTAATGGAAGGCAATGCAGCATCTTGCCCATCGAAACTTCCGGCAGCGACAGAATCCTTAAAACCAAAGCTATAGTGGAAAGTACAACATCTAATATTAAAGTGGTGTTTAACGCCGCCGACATGACTATCGTTTCCTGGGAAGAATTACCAAATCTTTAGATCTCTCATACCCCCTAAATAATAAATAATTCCCAAATTATTCTATAGACAACTTGTTGCTATAGCAACAAGTTGTCTATAATTTAAATTTAATGCGAAGAGGTTCATCATCTTCTAATTTAATCGTTAGAAGATTAATATAAGGAGCGACCATAAAAACCTCGCTAATGAAATCGATTTCTTGTTCGCAAGGATACGGGTAAATCCAGACGCTTTTTTGAAATTGAAAGAATCCCAATTTTTTCAATCTTTTTCTTAATGTTTCCCTGGCTGATTTTTTGAACTCTGGAATATCAAACATTAAAAATCTCCATTTTTCATCCCATTTCTCCAGTTTAGGAATTATCAAATTATTTAAATCGTATTGAAGTTTTTTATTTTTCCCTTTCTCGGTCAATTCAATGACTGTTTCATTACCTGATTTTTTAATATTAATAATTTTCCGCTTTTTAAGAAGGTAAAGAGTTTGAGAAAGTTGAGTTGTTTTTGGATGTTTGCTTTTCTTTTCTAGTTCATTTCGCTCAAAAATATATTTATTTAACTCTCTAAAGAACGCCCTTGTGCCGGCTGGTGATGAAAGAATTATTCCAGTGGCGGCTAAAAAAATCAGCCATTG
>CAZHYH010000037.1:0-5274 GCA_964536655.1 uncultured Candidatus Saccharibacteria bacterium | reverse complement strand
TACCACCATTCCCCTCCCCAGAGATAGTATTCGTCGAAGCCAGTGTCTTTGGCAAAGTTAATAGTCTCTTTAAAGTAATCAAGGCTGAAAATTTCCATCTGCCTTTCGTAAGTCAGTTCCGGCGTGCCTTTTTCGCCCCAAGGTTCCGCTTGAAGCTCGATGATGATGAAAGGTTTTTCGTAATCGCCTATGATAAACCTGGTTAATTTTTCTTTGACGCGGAAAAAATTGGCGCTGACCGGGTAATCAACCACTCCCACATATTTGCCGATCGAAACCGGATAAACTCTCCTATACATAGTGCTCCCAAAGATGTCGCTGTAGGGCGCGGTCCGCCACCACATGCCCGTCTCTCCCCCGTCAGTAGTGATAATCGGCCTGGAATCGAGCGATTTTACAAGCGCCACTTCCCCGCCCAAATAACCGTCAGGCCTTCCTGGGCAACGGCCGAAAAAGAGAAACGGCTCGTTTTCCACCTGCCACATAATTACAGCATCGCTGCCGCGATATCTCTCCACAACCGCCTTTAAATAGTCCAGCACGGCGACCTCTTTCTCTTCGGGCGTTAACCCGGAAGTCCAGGAAGGCACGTGGCACTCCGGCCAGCGGGGCGTTTTCATTCCCATCGCGAGAATTACTTTTACGCCGCCACCATTCGCCGTCTCCATAAAATTATCCAGTTCCGAAAAATCAAAAATTCCTCTCTCCTTTTCTACCTCGTCCCAGTAAGCTATAAGACGCACATTTGCCGGTTTGAGTTCTTCCATAATCGCCGTAAAAGTTTCCCGCGGGTCAAGCCCGAGCTCCCTCGTAAATTTGTCTGAAAAAGTCACTCCCCAAGTTATCGGCCGGCTTGGGTCCGGCGCCGGCAAGCTTCTCGAATAACTTATGGCGCCGAGCCACAGAAAACCCGCTATTACTAAAAATGTAGCAATAATTTTCCCGGCAAGCGCTTTCCCCTTAGACACTTCTTTCAATAAAAACCAGGAAGCAAAGAAGATAACTATATACCTTAAGCTTTGGGTGGCATCAACCAAGGCGGGATGAGCCAAAAATATAGCCACGTATAAGAGAATCGAACCCAGTCCGGCATAAGCGCGGTTGGTAATATAAAGAAACTGATTCTTGGGCACCGATTCTTTTCTTGAAGCAGCGATACTCACGCGGAGCCGCGGGTAAAAGAGAAATGTTAAGACCGCGAGAGCGGCGCCAAATTTAATAAAGAAAAAGCCTGTAATAAAGTTGGTATTATCAAAAACTATTTTCGCAAGGACGTTGGAAAGCCCAAAAAGCGCAGCCGAAAGGATTATTAAGGAAATTGATTTTACGCCGACTCTCTTACCCGCCGATAAAAAGAGTAGCAGCCCGCCAACTACCAGAAAGGCAAAACCAACCAAATCTACAAGGGTCAACTGGTCCTTAAGCAGTAAAAAGCTTATGAAAAGCGTAAACACGGGAGAGAAGCCGCCGATAACGGGCAATGTCTCCGAAGCGTATCCACGGTGCAGAGACAGGAACATTGTAAGTATGGCGAGAATAAAGACTGCGCCCGATGCAAAAGACAGGAGTACGAGCGGGGCAGAAATAGCCTGAAATCCAAAGGGTAAAAGCACAACAGAGAAAAACCCCAGAACGCCAAGCCAGAAAGTATAAGCCCAAGGGTCAAGAAACCCGCGCTTAAGAATTGACTTATCGAAGACAGCTGAAGTGCCTAAGATGAATTGCGCGGCAACTGCAACTAATAGCCAAGTCATGCTTCGACTAAACGATTTTCAATTATCTTTTTATATTCCAAAGCGCTCGGCCTAACACTGCGTTTAAAAGTTTTATAGTCAACTTTCACTAAGCCAAATCTCGGCCAAAAACCCTTGTCCCATTCAAAATTATCAAGCAAGGACCAATAAAAATATCCCCGCACGTCAACTCCTTTCTGAATAGCTTTATATATCCAATAAAGATGGTCCTTAATAAATTTTTCTCGCTTTTCATCCTTAGCGTCAGCAATCCCGTTTTCTAAAATATAGACCGGTAAATTATAATTTTTGAGATTTTTTAAAACATGATAAATTCCTTCGGGATAAATCTCGAAACCTATATCTGATACCTCACAGTTATCGTTTCTATTGAAAAACTTTGTAGGATGCAACCAATTAAATTTTATTCTATTGTGATAATAATAATTGCATCCGATAAAATCATGATAAGGCATAGTTTTTCTGAAAAACCAAAAATTCCAATACCGATTGGCTAAAAATTTCAAAATTCTATTCATAAACTTGCCCCCGTAGGCCTCAAAATAAATAACATTATTAGCAAAACCAACCTGCGAATTTGGATCGTATTGATGGATAATTTTGTAAGCCCTCTTATGAGTTTTGATTAAATTTTTAAGCACTCTTATGGTTTTTAAAAAACTTTTTTGCTGTGGAGGAAATCGTCCTCGAGAGTATGCTTCAAAAGCATAAATATCATCCGGTTCATTTAATGTTATCCAAAATTTAACTCCCAGATGCCGGTAAGTTTGAACAACCTTCGCCACATATCTTTCAAAGCAACGTACTGAATCCTTATTCAGCCATCCGCCCTTTTTAGCGAACCAAACGGGCAAAGTAAAATGCCACAAAGTAATGAATGGTTCAAGCCCGTTTTCTTTAAGCGCAAGTATAACTTCTCGGTAGTGATTCAGTTCGCTTTCGTTAAACTTACCCTCTTCCGGTTCAATTCTTGACCACTCTATGGAAAAACGGTGAGCGTTGTGGCCGAGTGATTTGGCAATACTGAAATCTTCCCGGAAGCGGTTATAGTGGTCGCAAGCCCTGCCGGCGTCCCCTTTGTGCCACTTAGTCCAGTCGCTATTATTACCGCCTTCCACTTGATAAGCAGAAGTAGCTGCGCCCCAAAGAAAATCCGGCGGGAACATTGTTATTTATTCTCTTCTTTTTTATCGAAAAACCTTATGAGGTAAGAGGCAACAATACCTATAATAAACGTCATTAATATGGCGTATATGAATTTGGCTAGTAAAGTATTTTTAGCCAAAGGAAATAAATATTCAATAAGAGCCTTAATGGCATCATTCCAAGCCAAACCGGCTACCAGTCCCAGGGCGCCGACAATATAACCGGTCATCCTGTGTTGAAGCTCTTTCTTTATTTCCTCGCCTTCTTTTTTTATTTTTTCTATATGAGCTCTAACCATCTCAATAAACTTAACGCCTTGAATACTTCCGCGCCAGCTCCACCAAGAATCTCACGCCCACTCCGGAAGCACCCTTAGCCAGATTCTGACCCTCGATGGTAGTCATAGTAGGAGCAATGTCCAAGTGAATCCAAGGATAGTCACCCACGAATTGTTTCAAGAAAATAGCGCCCAAGATTGCGCCGCCGTAACGTGTTTTAGCGGCATTGGCTACGTCCCCAAAAGTGCCTTGGATATCATCGGCATATTCGTCCCATAAAGGCAATGGCCAAATTTCATCCCCGGATTTCTCGCCCACGGCTCTCGCAATTTCTTCCAATTTACCATCATTAGTAAATAAGGCGCTCACCCTTTGCCCTAAGGCAACCATAGCAGCCCCTGTTAAAGTGGCAACATCGACAATCAGTTGCGGCTTATAACGATGCGCATAACCCAAAGCATCGGCAAGAATGATTCTTCCCTCCGCATCGGTATTTAAAACCTCTATAGTTTTCCCGGTGATGGTACGCAAAACATCTCCCGGATGATAGCTTGAGCCGGACGGCATGTTTTCAACGGCAGGCACCAAGCCAATGACATTGATTGGCAATTTTAACCTGGCAATAGCAGATATAGCGTTAATTACCGCGGCACCTCCGGACATATCAAGATGCATTTCATAAATCCCGTCTGTAGGTTTTAAATTCAAGCCGCCGGTATCGAATGTCACACCTTTGCCCACAAAAACTAAGGGGGTTTTACTTTTCGCTCCGCCCCAATATTCCATAATAATGAAGTACGGCCGCTCTGAAGAACCGCGGCTCACACCAATCACTCCACCCATGCCAAGCTTGGTTATTTCTTTGTCGTCTAAAATTTTAACTTTAAGGGTTTTAATTCTTTTACTGTCTTCTAAGGCGGCTGTGGCGAGTTTCTTTGGAGTCATATCGCCGCCCGGTGTATTAGACAAAACACGGCAATGATTTACTTCTTCTCCCACTATAACACCATCGTCCAAGGCTTTATCTAAAGATTTCTTTATTTTATTCACAACCATACTCACTGTCTCAATAGCTAGCCAACCGCCTTGCGGAATTTCTTTATATTTATTAAAAGAAAAGTTAGCCATCAGGATATTTTCCGCCGCCGTACGCACCGCTGCTTCGGGAGACATATTAGGAAGAGAAAAATCATTTAGATATAAAGCTACGCTACTCGCTTTCAAGTCTTTGCTTAAAAGCACCGCTTTGCGTATGCTTGCTTGCCGGCGACGGTGGTTCCATGAAGTTCCTTCTCCAACGCCCATCAACACGATTTTTCTTGACGGCTCTGACGGTAACGAGATAATCAAAACCTTTTTCTCGTTCCAAACGCTTTCCGCGTTTAAAGATGCTTGAAGATAATCCCTGTCCGAAGCAGGGACAAGAGATAAAAAGGGGTGTTTTTTATAAGCTTCTTTTTGGGATATGCCCACAACGAGGCATTGCGTGTTTTTAGGAAGACTGGAAATTGTAGCGAGTTTGATTCTCATAGCTATTTCTATTTTAGCACAGAGAAACATTTTCACTAAGTTTATTCAATACGTTGCTAAAAGTATACCAGGTAGTGAAAACTCGACTGCTGCCTAGCAGTAAATTACAAAAGTCGAGTTTCTACTACCTGGTATACTATAATGCTGATCAGTATTATAGTATACTAGTCAATGCTAACGAAGTTTAACTTTTAGGAATAGTTTTCTTGCCTGATTTGGCTTTGATATTACTCAAATATTTCCGGTACCGGAAAGTGGCCTGTGTCCTGTAAGCGGGCCTGCCTCTCTTGTTCCCGACTTTAGCATAGTCTTTCATGAATATTTTCTAATAATCTTATTATACTTTAATTTTCGCCGTGCCCCTCCTTAACACAACCGCTTCCCCGTTTTTAAAAGCAATGAGTGTCGAGGGTAATGAAACGAGTCTACCTTTTTTTATATAAAAATCAACTTCATCTTCGAAATATTCTCTGGCTTCTTTTGCCGTCTTGGCAGGTTTTAACCCTTCCTGATTGGCGCTTGGCGCCACAAGCGGTCCTGTCTTTTCAAGAACGACTCTTAACCAT
>CAZHYH010000036.1:2814-5419 GCA_964536655.1 uncultured Candidatus Saccharibacteria bacterium | reverse complement strand
GATTATTACGGCAGAAAATTTACTTATAAAGAATTAGGGGAAGAGATTTCCCGCTATAGAGCGATGGTTCACCACCTTACTAATGGCGAGGCCGGCGAACGCGTCGCTCTTTTTATGCCTAACATCCCCCAATTTGTTTTTGCTTATTACGGCGCCATAGCCGCGAAGGGGATTGCGGTGCTTATAAACTTCGCTTCAATTGTTAAGGACCTTAAAACCAAGCCGCCCCGGAAAGTAGTAATTACGGACGACCTGAAATCACAGTTTATCGATTCTGACCCGCGCGTAATCCTGGTTGCCGATATTCTTCTACCCGTACTCTTGCAGATGGGGGATGAATTCCTGAATCAAAGAATCGTGCTTGTCGCAGGCGTAGGTGAATACCTGCCTGCCGTTAAAAAGTTGTTATACCCGATAAAAGCCAAGATTGAAGGCAGGTGGGTTTCAATTCCGAAAGAGGGCGGGATTAAAAAACTTAACGAATTTTTAAAACAATTCGAAAATAGTCCTCACATAGAAATAAAGGCAGGTAATTTGGATGAAATCGCCCAAATACTTTATACGACAGGTACCACGGGTGTCCCCAAAGGAATTATGCTTACCCATCAAAATCTCCTTTCCAATTCTTGGCAGTGCCGAGAACACTTGGGTGAAGTGCTTGAAGAAGGAGAAGTTGTCTTAAGCGTGTTGCCGCTTTTCCATTCTTACGGCCTTATCGCGTCCCTATACATTTCTCTTATCGAGCTCGGGGGAATACTGGTTTTGCTTCCTTCGTTCACGCCCAAGGATACGATTAGCGCCATAAAAAGATGCCGGATAACGGTTTGCCCCGCGGTCAACAAAATTTTTCAAAAGTTATACGAAGCCGGCATATCAAGAGAAAGCTGTCTGTCGCTCAAGTTTTGGATGTCCGGCGCCGGGCGGCTCGACCCTGAACTTAAAAAAGAATTCGAACAGGCTGCCGGTGTGCCGGTTCTTGAAGGATACGGGCTGAGCGAAACGTCGCCTGTTATTTCTATCACGAGGATTGGCGAGAATAAACCCGGAAGCGTTGGCCAACCGGTGCCGGATACGAGCGTACGCATCGTAAATATAGAAAATGGCGGAGAAGTTAAGACCGGCGAAGAAGGGGAGATTTTGGTGCGCGGGCCGCAGGTTATGGCCGGCTATTACAACAAACCGGAGGAGACTAAAAAAGCGCTTCGTGACGGTTGGCTTTACACCGGCGATATCGGCTATATAGACAAGGATGGATTTATATACATTACTGACCGCAAAAAAGAAATGTCGAGCGTATCTGGGGAAAATGTTTTTTGGCATCAAGTTGAATTGCTTTTGCTTAAACATCCTTCGGTAAAAAAATGCGCCGTAATCGGAGTTCATCATAAAGAGACCGGTGAAGCGATAGTGGCTTTTGTCTTGCTCGATAAAGAAGATTCATTAAAAGATGTTAAGAAATACGCAGGTTCATCGCATAATAAACTTTTGGTTCCGCGTGAAATTATTCAAGTTTCTGAAAAAGTTTTTAGCGACTGGGAAGACGCCTTAGGCAAACTGCAGAAAAGAAAGATTAAAACGTATTATGAGACCGGGAGATATCAAGGACGTCTTATCTCTAACGGGGTATAATAAAAGAACGCTATGGCAAATCCTGTTTTGTCTTCAACTTTACATGTAGTTAAACGCGCAAGGAGTGTTTCCATAAATACAGATAAGATAAACAAGCTGGCGGAAGAGTGGACAAAAATTCGCGTTGTTCCTCCACTTTGGCCCAAAGATTTTCACTTTGAGACTGAAAATACCAGGCGTTTACTCGACTATGTTTTGATTTTGGATAGTCTTAATTTTTGTTTCTGGTCTAAAGAGGAGTCTCAAAAGTGGCATATTAAATATGATGGCGAAAAATACAGCGGTTACTTCGGGTTAGCCCTGGCTCTAAAAAGGTTTTTTATAGAGGACCCCAAGAGATCCACCTTCGACTACTTGGTTAATATATCTTTTCCGGAGTTTGCGAAAATGTTTGCAGGCGAGGGGAAATTGCTTCTGCTTAAAGATCGATGGGAAATTGCAAGAGCTGTGAGCAGGGTGATGCTTCAAACATACAACGGCAACTCCGAACGCTTGGTGCTCTCTGGGAGCCACCAAGTCTCTAAATTCGTGCCTCTTGTCGCCCGCAGACTGCCTTCGTTCAACGATGAAGCTGAATATGGCGGAAAAAAAGTATATTTTTGGAAACGCGCGCAGATTCTCGCGGGAGATATATACGGAGCTACCGAGGGTCGTGGCGTCGGCTACTTTGAGGACCTTGATTATTTGACGGCTTTCGCTGATTATAAGCTGCCCCAAATTTTAAATTACGCGGGAGTGCTGGAGTATTCACCCAAGCTTTTGAAAAAAATCAGAGAACGAAACTTGATTAAGGCGGGGTCTCGCGAGGAAGTTGAAATTAGAAGCGCTACCGTTTGGGCTGTAGAATACCTAAGGGAAACCCTTTTGAAGTATGGCGGCAGGATGAGATCTTTTGAGATAGATTGGCTATTATGGAACGAGAGTAAACGTATTCAGATGGTGAAACCGCATCATCTCACCCAAACGATTTTTTATT
>CAZHYH010000036.1:0-2714 GCA_964536655.1 uncultured Candidatus Saccharibacteria bacterium | reverse complement strand
ATGAGGGTTCATAGATTCATTATTAACAAAGATTTAAAAAAAGAGCAGCTTGTGCTTGACGATAAGGAGCTGTTTAATCAAGTGCGTAATGTTTTGAGGCTTGATATCGGCAGTAAAGTTGCCGTAGCCGACGGCAGAGGCGGGGAAGGGTTAGCGCAAATCACGAGTCTAAGGAAAGGGTCCGTTGAGCTTCAAATACAAGAGGTGTTTAAAAATGACAAGGAGCCGGCGCGCCATATCATCCTGTACTGCTCGGTTCTCAAGAAAGAAAATTTTGAGTTGGTGGTACAAAAAGCAACGGAAGTCGGAGTTAAAGAAATATTCCCCATTATTACGGAGCGGACGATAAAATTTAATATCAAAATGGATCGTCTCCAAAAGATTGTGAAAGAAGCAGCCGAACAATCCGGGAGAGCCATAGTGCCAAAACTTTATGAACCGATTCGATTTGCTGACGCCGTGAGTCATGCCAAACAAAACGAAACTAATTGGTTTTTTGACTCATCCGGCTTGCCCGTGAAAAAAGAAACCGCCAGCCCTAAAAATCGCCTTGGTATTTTTATCGGTCCCGAAGGAGGTTGGACGGAAGAGGAATTAAAATCCGCTAAAGACAGCAAGTTTAAAACGGTTAGTCTTGGCAAGCTGACTCTTCGCGCGGAGACCGCCGCTATTGTAGCGAGTTATATAGCAGCTAATCTTTAAGTTAATAATGGAATTTAAAGTTCTAAAAAAGTCCAAATTAAGCAAAGCTCGCTTGGGAGTCATTAAAACCGCGCACGGCGAAGTGGAAACTCCCGCTTTGGTGCCCGTAGGAACGCAGGCGGTTATTAAAACTCTGACTTCGGAAGAGGTAGTCCAAACTAAAACCCAGATTCTCATCTCCAATACGTATCATCTCCATCACCGGCCGGGGGAAGAGGTTGTGGCTAAAGCAGGAGGATTGCATAAATTTATGAATTGGCGGCGGCCTTTAATGACCGACTCGGGAGGATTCCAAGTTTTTAGCTTGGGTTTTGGCAGAGATTTTCAGGTGGGCAAGGTTTTAAAATATTTTCCCGGTCGGCATACAACGGTTATTAACAAGAACGATGTTTCGCGCTTTGTGCGCATTACCGATTCCGGTGTCACTTTTCGCGCGCCTAACGGCAGCGAAGAATTTCTGGGGCCCGAAGAGTCCATGGAAATACAGGAAAAACTTGGCGCTGACATAATTTTCGCTTTTGATGAATGCACTGCGCCGCTCGTGAGTTACGAGTATGCGAAGAAAGCATTAGAGAGGACTCATCGCTGGGCCAAGATTTGCGCCAAAATTCATCCTTTAGGGTCCAAACAAGCTCTTTTTGGGATTATACAAGGATCGCGATTTAAAGATTTAAGAGAGGAAAGCGCAAAGTTTATAAATTCGCTCGGGTTTAAAGGATTCGGGATAGGAGGTGATTTAGGAAAGGATAAAACAGAGATGAGGAAAATCATAAGCTGGGTCACGTCTCATCTCGATGAGGCTAAACCCCGCCATCTTTTAGGCATAGGGTATCTGGAGGATATGGAGAGCGTCGTTAAATTAGGCATAGACCTTTTTGATTGCACGGTACCTACTCACTATGCCAGGCGGGGCATCGCTTTTGTTTCCGGTGGCAAGTTGGATATGAACAAAAGCGTGTTTATGAAAGATCAAAAACCGCTGGATAAAAATTGCAGCTGTTTTGTTTGTATGAATTACAAGCGCAACTACCTGGCGCATCTTATCCGCGCCGGAGAAATTACCGGCATGAAGCTTTTAACTTTTCACAATCTTTATTTCTTTAACACTTTCGTGGAAAAAGTGAGAGAGAAGATTAAAAAGGGTAAACTCTAGCGATGAAAAACCGCCCGGTAACGCCACTCGTTAAAGAAACGTTTCTTGCCGCTGTTAAAAACAGCGTCAGAACGAACACCTTCCGCCATCTCTACGCTAAAGTGGGTTCCAAGAAATTAGATATTGCCGAGAATGGGAGATTATCCTGCGCTTTTTTCGTTTCTTCAATCTTAACTATTTTCGGGCTTATAACGTCGGTACATGCTACCGTCGACGGCACTATCAAAGATTTGGGAAAATCCGGATGGAAGAGGACTAAGAAACCCGTAATCGGCAGTGTAATTATTTGGGGGTTGGAAAAATCTAAAGAAGGAGACATACATAGGCACATCGGATTTTACATAGGCAATGGCAAGGTTGTGAGCAATAATTCTGCATTAGGCAGGCCGGCGATTCACGATTGGGCTTTCGGTTCACGCAATGGCATACCGAAAAGGAAAATCGAGGCGATATTTCGGCATCAAAAATTGTCGTGAAAAAAACAATCTCAATCCTAAAAAATGGCGGAGTAGGTGTGCTGCCCACCGATACCCTTTACGGCATTGTTGGATCTGCGCTTTCTAAAAGGGCTGTTCTAAGAATTTATAAACTTCGCCGGCGCGATCCCAAGAAACCGATGATCATCCTTATCGGTTCTTTGGATGATTTGAAATTATTTGGGGTTAAATTGGATAAGGCCGCTAAAAAGTTTTTGCGAGAATTTTGGCCAGGTAAGATAAGCGTAGTATTACCATGCCCTTACGATAAATTTTCTTATCTTCATCGCGGCACAAAAACTTTAGCTTTTCGTTTGCCCAAGCCGAAATGGTTAAGAGTCGTTCTTGAAAAGACAGGACCGCTTGTGGCGCCAAGCGCCAAT
>CAZHYH010000035.1:0-5602 GCA_964536655.1 uncultured Candidatus Saccharibacteria bacterium | reverse complement strand
TAGTTTTGGCGGGTTTTGCGCTTCTCGGATTAGCTATCGGTTACTTCGTTCGCGAACAAATAGCCGTCCGAAGAACTAATTCGCTCGAAAATAAGACAAAAAAAGACCTCCTTAAGTCTAAATCCGAAGCGCAGGATATTGTTTTAGACGCCAAAAATAAGGCCGTTGCTCTTTTAGATGAGGTTAAAAAGGAAGAAAAAGAGAGAAAAACAGCGCTGGACCGTCTTGAGGAGAGGCTTGTAAATAAAGAAGGCGAACTTAGTAAGCTTGAAAAAGAGCTTAGATCCGAGAACAGCAAGCTGGAAACAGAAACTAAGCGGGTGGAAGTGTCTAATACTGAAGTTGAAGCGTTAAGAGAGCAGGTTAAAGGAGAGCTTTCTAAGATCAGCGGTCTTTCTGAAGAGGAGGCTAAGAAGCGCCTTATAGCTGAAATACGGGACAGGAATAAGGAAGAATTAACCCAAACGATGCAAAAGCTTCTTCATGAAAGGCGTGAAGAGGTAGAAAAGAAAGGTCTAGAAATTATCACCACCGCCATTCAGCGCTATTCAAGGAGCAGCGTTTCCGACATAACAACTTCTACTTTTAGTTTGCCGTCTGAAGACTTGAAAGGGAAAATCATAGGCCGGGAGGGCAGAAATATCAGAACTTTGGAAAGATTAACGGGCACGGAACTTATTATCGACGAAACGCCTGGAACAATAGTCATATCCTCGTTTGACCCGTTGCGCCGTGAAGTAGCGAGATTGGCTCTGGAAAAATTAATTAGAGACGGCCGGATACAACCCGTTAAGATTGAGGAGAAGGTTGATGAAGCTAAAGCGGAGATAGAAAAAAGAATGGGCGAAATAGGAGAGGCGGCGGCTTATGAAATCGGTATTTACGACTTGCCCAAAGAAATCATTCAGCTTTTAGGCAGGCTTAATTTCAGAACGAGTTTCGGGCAAAATGTTCTCACGCATTCTATAGAGATGTCTCATATTGCGGGCATGATAGCTTCGGAGTTGGGTGCCGATGTTGAAGTGACCAAACGCGGCGCTCTTCTTCATGATATCGGTAAAGCTATAGACCATGAAGTCTCCGGAACGCACGTTGAGTTGGGGTGCAAAATTTTAAAGAAATATGGCGTGAGCAATGCGGTTATCGCAGCCATGCAATCGCATCATGAAGAATATCCATTTTCTACATCAGAGTCATTTATAGTAGCTGCCGCCGATGTTCTTTCTGCGTCAAGGCCGGGAGCCAGGCGTGGGACTCTGGAGAATTATATTAAGCGTTTAGAAGACTTAGAAAAGATCGCTGTGGGATTTCCGGGGGTGAAAGACGCTTATGCTATATCCGCGGGCAGAGAATTGCGCGTGTTCGTAGTACCAGAGAAAATCGATGACTTTAGGGCGCTGGAGCTTGCTAGAGATATTGCCGCAAGAATTGAATCGGAGTTAAAATATCCGGGAGAAATCAAGGTAAATGTTATTAGGGAGATTAGGGCGGTAGAGTATGCCAGGTAGTGAAAATTCGACTCGTTCGCCTTTGGCGAACAAAATAATAAACTATGAACAAACTTGCTCAAAATGTAGACGATGAGAAACTCAAAGGCTACAATTAGCAATATCATTAGTCGAATTTCTACTACCTGGTATGCCAGGTAGCCAAAGAAGTCTTCGTTTGCTATAATAAAGGCGTACGTAATAGAAAAGGTCGAGAAATTAAGAGGGTATAAAGATATTATGAAAAAACCAGATTTGGTTGAGGCAGTGTTGAGTGCTGCAGGATTACAAACTAAGAAGCAGGCAGAAGCAGCCGTAGATGCTGTTTTTGACGCCATCACAAAGAGTTTGAGCAAGGGTGAAGAAGTGGCAATCACCGGCTTCGGAACTTTTAGGGCTGTGAAACGGGCCGCGAGGGCCGGTATCAACCCTAAGACCGGTGAGAAAATTCAGATTCCTGCCAAAACTGCACCGAAATTTAAGGCTGGCAAATTGCTTAAAGAAGCTGTTAATTAGTAAATAGAAAGATCTTATTGATAACCGAGCACTCAATACGTTGAGTGCTCGGTTATTTTATTTTATGCCCAATAATTTCCTTAAATCTTTGCTTATCTGGAGGAAGATATCGTAGGTACTTTTCACTTTATTAAGACTGTCCTCTACCAATTTATTAGGTTCAATCGGCGGTTGCGCTTCTTTCTCTTCTGTAGGTGTAGCTCTAGTTTCGAGCGCAGTTTCTTCTTCAGGTTTAGGCGTAGTAAGCACCGCGCTTTTAGCTTCTTCAAGGAGCGCTCGGGCGGCACTCAAGGTTTCAGCGGCAAGTTTTAGTTCACTCGCAAATATTCCAGCCTTTATATAACCGAGCTTTTCCAGTTTTTTGATATCGGCGGAGATTTTATCAAGTCGTGTATTGGCAATTTTCAATACGTCATCGTTGTAGAAGAGGAGCACGAAGTTTACTATTTTCTGTATCTGCGGATTATAAATATTATCGCGATAATCCTTTATTTCCTGCGCTAAACTTTTAGTTTCGTCTATTTTAGTAAGTTCTGCGAGTTTTTTAGACTGTTCGGTATAATAGGCGGTGTATGTCTCTAAGACAGCCTTGAATTCGTCACGCAATTCTTTCTCGCGGCTGTTTTCCGCGAACTCCGGTAGAGCATCTACTTTGGCGGTAAGTTTAGCCACCTCATCAATTGATAACGTCAAAACCTCGCTTAATATTTTCTTTCTAAGCTCAAACTCTTTTAAGAGCTTATCTTCATCTGAAAGGGAGGTGTCGTCACGAACGGTTAAAAGCTCGTTTACACTCGTTTCTACTGGATTAACAGTGTCGGGTTTAGTGGTTTCCGCCGCTAAAACTGGCTGTAACATAATTAGCGTCGCGAAGACCACTATTGATATTTTGAAGCTCTGAAGTTTCATTGTGATAGTTTATTTAACAAATCATCGATATTACTATTCTTAGGGTTTTCAAAATCCAGCGTTTTTATTTCGTTTTGAATAAGAAGGGGATTAACGTGCGCCGGCCCGTTCAGAGAGGTTTCTTTCAAAGCAACGGCAGTTTCTTTCGCTGTAACTGCATAATATTCAGCTTCGCTTAGCTGTATATCTATGTCTTTGGTTATAGTATCCGCCTCTGTAATAAGACCCTCGGCATCAACCCCCGGAAGATTATTTAAAAATATAGGTCTAAGCAAGCTTGTGGCTCCGCCTAGGATAAGCACCAATATTACGGCGGTAAGCACCATAGAAAGCCCGAAATTGAAGCTTTCCGCGAGTACGCCTCTGCCTACAATTTCCCATTGTGGATGCAGTTTTCTCTGAAACGACAAAATCACCATCTTAGAATGGCTGGCATACTCGGCTCTTGGAGAAATGCTCTTGAGCGATCTTAAATTTTTGATTAGTTCAATTTCTTTCATTTTTCCCCCGTTTTCTCAATTACCTTTTTTAAATTGTTTACAGCCCGATGTTGGATTACCTTTACGGCTCCCTCGCTTTTACCTATTACTTCGGCTATTTCTTTAGGGGATAGGTCTTCAACAAATCTCATAATAAGCACATCTTGTTCAACCTCCTTGAGCTGTCTTATGCCCTGCACGAGTCCTTCCCACTCTATTTTTTGGTCTAAAGAGCCGAATGGGAAACTTTCAACGGACAATTCGCTTATTTCTTCGGTGCTTACTTCCGTGCGGAGGCTGCGGTAGTAATCGACGGTTATATTCTTAGCTATCCTATATAGCCAAGACCCGAAAGAATATCCTTTAAAATTATATTGGTCTATATTCTCCCAGGCTTTTAAAAATGCTTGATGGGTGAGGTCTTCAGCTTCCTCACGGTGGCTTACTTTTAGCAGGACGAACCTGTATATCTTTGGTAGATAATGGTCATAAAGCAAACCAAAAGCCTCGACCTCCCCATCTTTCGCCTTTTTTACTAGTTTTTGTTCGTCCTCTAACATATAAAACGAGTTTAGGGCCCGCTTGGTTACCGATGTATGATTCTATACTATTCAAGGACATCCTTTAAAGGATCCTCTATACCTCCTCCCGGGAAGCTGTCTATGCCCTCAAAGAGGTCTCCTGATTCCTCTTCTAAGCCCTTTAAAGAGTCTAAGTCGGGCAGCGGTTTATTTTCTTCTTGTTTGACCGGTGCGGTTCCTTCCTTATTCTCCGACGTTTGTTCATCCGGCGTGTTTTGAGTTGCTACCGGTTCACTTATGGTCGCTTTTCCGGTATCTGGTTCCTGTATTTCTTTATCGTAAGTTAGTTGATAGTAAGTGAAGCCACCCAGGGTAACTACCGACGTTATTACTATTACGCCGACAATGTTTTTCATCAAATCGATTCTACCAGATTTTGGAAGTTTTATCAAAAACCCCGTAGTAGAAATCCGATTTGCCGTGTATTTGCCCGTCGGAGGTGAGCCATCAAATTTTCACTACTTGGTCAAAAAAGTGTGTGTTCTGGAGCGGGTAGGGGGGATCGAACCCCCGTCAACAGGTTGGAAACCTGTAGTATTACCACTATACTATACCCGCATTTTAAATTTGCGATAATGCTCCAGCTATCCAACCGTTTAATCTCCTATATAAACGAACGCCCTTCTCCGGATCATTTTTACTAACTATCGTAATATGAGCTGTGCCGTATGGCAATTTCCTCTTTTTAGTAATAGATTTATTTTTTCTAGTATCAATTTGGGTTTTCCTAAAACGACTTAAGGGCAAATGTGTAACTCGACTCCAAAACCTGAGACAAATATTCACATTATTGTCTGGATAAAGATGGACTGCGACAGTAATATTTCGATTCGTTACACCACAGATTTCTTTAAACCATTTTATTGCCAGTTTTATAACATCTGAATCCGAATTAATTATACGGATAGTTTCATAGGATTTTGATCCCTCACCCATATAAAGGCCAAGTCCCAATAACCACAGGTCTCTTTTGGTTAATATTCCAATCTCTTTCGAGCCGAGTTCTTTTAACTCTTTAATTTCTCTCACTTTTCGATTGTGGTTTTTCTCCGCAGCTTTTATTGGCCCATATTGTATTCTTTTGAGTACTTCTTTATTTGGTGTGAACGGTCTGTCTTTAAACCAATTACTTAGAGTACTTTTAACCACCCCTAGTTCTTTATTTATCATATTATAAGAATAGCCGACATCTCTCAACTTTTGAGCTTCCACTCTAATCTTATTCCTATTTCTCATAGAACCATTATATCGTAATATAAGTATAGGTTCAATAGCCCCTGAAGAAATAAATAATACTTGCCTCACTATCACTCTGGCAAAGCGGGCCATTATGCTGATCCCGCTTGCGCTACTCGCTCACTGGCGGTGGTCCTCCGGGTCCTTTTATATAAGGTCCGCCAGTCGGTCCTTGGAAATTTGCGTCTTGTTGTTGTCCTCCCTCTTGAGGTTCTCCTCCGTTCGTCAACGTTTCGGTTTTCCTGGAATAAGAGTAGTAAATAAATCCGGCTACGACTATCGTAATAGCCAAAAACATTATGAGAAGAGACCTAGGTTTCTCCATAAATTCATTCTAACTCAAACCTGTTTTCTTTGCACCTTTTGTGCCCCCGAGAGGAGTCGAACCCCTATT
>CAZHYH010000034.1:5473-5764 GCA_964536655.1 uncultured Candidatus Saccharibacteria bacterium | reverse complement strand
AAATTGGGAGAGCCGAATGAATACCGTATTTTCTTGCTTCGTAATTCGCCGTGGACACGACTCCCCTTCCGGTAGCTATGGTAATTAACTTTCTTTTAGAGCCTACCCCGTACCAAACTTGTTTTGGTGAGGGGTCAGCTCCAACCACAATCGGTTTTCCTCTAAACTGCGGGTTTTCCCTTTCCTCGATTGAAGCAAAAAACGCATCCATATCAATATGCGAAATGATTCTCTCCATATTTAAATTGTACAACCAAATATAGTTTTATAAAAATAAAAACCTTTCGCCTT
>CAZHYH010000034.1:0-5373 GCA_964536655.1 uncultured Candidatus Saccharibacteria bacterium | reverse complement strand
CGCCCCGCTAAGCGGGGCTTCGGCTCAAGAACTTTGTTTCTTTCAGAAATAAAAACCTTTCGCCTTCGCCCCGCTAAGCGGGGCTTCGGCTCAAGAACTTTGTTTCTTTCAGAAATAAAAAAGGAGTCTTATTCAGACTCCCAACCCATCACGTAACCTCCTTTTACGATTTATACTCAAGGCCAACTATGGCGCACAATCTCTCTATGTTTTGAGAATCAGGAATAAATGGACAACTAAAGTCTATCTCTTCCAAACTGGGCAGATTTTCTGGCGTGATGGCGTTAAGAATTCTAGACAGGCATTTTACTGTACCGTCACAATGTTTAATAGCTTCTGTTAATACTTTTCGTTCTTCCTCGGTTAAGCCGTATTTTGCGATGAAATCTTGAACGAGCTGACAAGCCGACAAGCCTTGAATAAGAATCGCGGCCAATGCACGAAAAAGACCAATCAGCTTTTCAGTAGAAATCTCACTTTCCATATCTCCTTCCCTCCCTAATTAGCAGCGATAGATATTCTTTTATTTTTCTTTTAAAGAACTGACCGCTTATTCTTATGAACTAATAATAACTCGTTATGATAAATTTTTCAAGTTTATTTTTTAAAAAAGAAAGTCGACTATATGGAGTCAGCTTTCTAAAACTTTAAAATTTGAAAAAACTATCCTAGGAAAGGTGTTTTGAAACTAGCTTGGTCATCTCAAACATATTAACAACCGCTTTTCCCTTGAAAACTTTTTTCAAACTTTCGTCAGCATTGATATTGCGTTTATTTTTTTTATCTTGAAGACCATGCTTTTTGATGTATGCCCAAAGTTTTTTAACAACTTCTGATCTGGGCATTGGTCCTTTGCCGACAATTACAGCCAGTTCCGAACTGATATTCATTGGCTTCATAAACGCAGATTTAGCTTTTACCATAAATTTTTTTAAGTTATTATGACTTTTTTATGACCTTTCTACAATAATAATATCATGATTATAAACGATTGCAAAGTCTATGTACGTGAAGGGTACATCGGTAACACTTTTGTTTCGCTGATTTACGCTGATCCGTTCACTTTCGTTCGCGGGACGGCTGCCAGGATTTTAGTAATAGAAGATTAGATAAAGCCGTCTTCCGCTGAATTTACGCTGAAAATATTATCCCGATTTTATCGAGGATCCTCGATTACTTTTGTAATCGGGATCAGCGTTTAATCAACGTTAAGTAGGTGTTACTTATGTATTTCATCATCTTCAGTCTAAAGCTCTTAAAAAGAAAAAGCCCCAAGTGGATTCCACTAGGGGCTTGACGAGAAAAAAGGCGAGATGAAGTAGGTGGGTGATTCACTGAACTCTTTGGAGTTCCGTTTCTCCTCGTAGTTCGGCAAAACGTCCCTCTGGGTCTTTTTTATCCCACTCGAAGGTGAGTAACCCTTTCTTGTTGACGTACCGGCAAAATGGCCGATACTCCACAACTTTGGCAAAGGCTTCAACGAGAACCTGTTCCTCTTTGGACGTGCTCACAAGCAGGAACGTGTCCGGAACCCAGGTAATATAAAACGTTGTGCCTTCTTTGGTTTGACCACCGCAACCATGAGCGTCCATGGAAAGCGGGTCAATAACCACCCCGGCGAGACCTCCCTGTTTTTCGAGATCGTTCATCACATTATACCAATGCCATTTCTGTGAACCATCACAACCTCGCTCAATTGTCTCTGCCATTTTTCTACCCTCCTTTTAGGATTCAGATTTCCACGAGTCCCTCGTGGTTAGGGGCTATCTACTGCGATTCGATAACGATTTATCTTAGCATAATTGCTGATTTATGTCAAACCAAACAGAAGTTCGCAAGAATTTCTGCAACAGAATAGTATAAAAAATTTACTGCTTTGGTGGTAAATTCTTTTGTTCTTTAGAAATAAAAAAGCTAGTTGTTAATGGACAACTAGCAAACCAGTGCCATGCGGTGAGTTACACCTCCTTAGAAAGAAAGATTCCTGGCTCTTGCGGCAGCGGCAAGTTTACCAATAGGTTTCCCTTGGCTGGCGCGAGATTTGATCAGTGATACGAGATCGTCGTCAGACAGACGGCCAGTCTGCTCCCTGTTGAGCGCATCAAGCTCCGAATCAGTGACTCCCGTTTTCCCTTGGGCCTCGAGTTGCTTGATCCTTTGACGGAGTTCCGCATCAGAAAGATTTGACATGACCTTTCTCCTTTCAAAGCGCTGTTGTGTGGCGACCATCTCGCTACATAGATTGCCGAATCACCACGATTCGACTAATGTCATCCTATTGTCTCTGGATAATCAACTACACAAGACTTCTTAGCAATTCCTCTCTAAAGAAAATTTCAATATCCAGGTTTTTTGCTCCGACAGGAGGAAGAAGAAGAATAGGATGCGCTCCTTTTCTGTCATCGAAATCAAACCTTATTAATCTCGTACCATCTTTATCATCAACAATCCATTTCGTCGCTCCTTCACCGCGGTGAAAATCGCTAGCAAGTCCTCTAAGAATATTTTCCTCTCCTAGTGTCTCGGGAATTAGTCTAATTCTAATTGCTGGCCCAAACCTGGTTCCTGAAGTATCTATCTCGATTACTTCCGCTTTCATTGTTCCCTCCTTCTCTTAGTATTTTCAGGTTACTAAATATCTAAAGATTTGTCAATTATTGGTACTCTATTTTAAAAATAGTCCGAACCCCCTTTCGCTAAAGCTTCAGAAGGGCAAGGCGCATTCCGCCGCCGCAGGCGTCTACCCCGCATAATCACGAAGTGATTTGGGTAAGGGCAATTTTCCGCCTTCGCCTTTTAGGCTACGGCGGACAAGCAAGTTTTTCTTCGCTTCGCACATCCGAAGCTTTAGCGAAGGAGTGGCGGCAAATTCTTTTTCGGATCGGAAAAGAAAAATAAATTTTTAGTTCCAAAGGAATAGGAGCGAGCGTAGCGAGCGACGTAAGGGGACTGCTTGCCAGTCCCCTTAAGGGAGGTGTGGAACCAAAAATAAAAGCGGCTTCGTCTTTTATGACGGGTGCCGCTAGACCCTTTGTTGTTTAGTTTGCTCTCTTTCTAGCCAGAAATTCTCTGCCTTTGCCAACGTCCGTGTTGATTGGTACATTCTGGGCGCAAAGCGGACAACCTGCTTCGTCCCATGCGTCGAGCTTGACATTGACAAGCGCAAACAGCTTCGGCGGATCTGCCACGTCCTGTGGCGTGATTCCTCCGCGATTGCAGAGAACGCCGAGACCGACGATGTTGCCACCAAGGGCGCGAGTTGCTTCGACGACTTTCTTCGCCGAACCACCGGTGGTAAGCACGTCTTCCACCACTAGAACATCCTTGCCAGCGACAAGCTTATCATAGCCCCGTTTGATGACGAAAGCGTCGCCACTCTCCACCTTTTCTGCATAGACACCGAGCACTTCGCGTCCGGTGATCTCCGAGAGATGATGAGCCGTCCACTGCGAAAGAATCACGCCGCCGATAGCCGGAGCGATGACCACCTCCACGCCGTCGTCTGCGCCGTCGTCTGCAAACTGCTCGGCGATTGCCCGGCACAAATCCGATGTCTCCTTGGTATGCGGATACACCGCGTCCTTGTTAACATAAGCTGTGCCGTGCTTGCCGGAAGTGTAGACAATGTGGCTGTCTGTGATTACCGCGCCGACTTTGCTGAGGATTTCCAGAACTTCCCGCTCGGTCATTGTTTACTCCTTTTTCACTCGGAGGTGAGAAACTTTTATCGAGTTTCTCACCTCCCGACGATCCTGTCAGCCAGCAATAGCTACTTCTTTCATCCCAGAACCATTCCGATTTCTTCTGCGATCTTCTTTGCCGCGTCTATGGGAGTGCCTATTTCCGCCGGCGGTTTCGTGATCGGCCGACCGATAACGAGATAATCCGCCCCAGCTTTAATAGCTTCCGCTGGAGTCATAACTCGCTTCTGATCGCCAACAGCCGCCCATTCGGGACGAACACCGGGTGTAACCTTCAACAGGTTATCAAGTTCTATCTGTCCTCCGAGAAGCTTAAGCTCCTGAGGAGAACAGATAATGCCATCAGCTCCTACTTCAGCGAGCATTCTGCTAAACTGCAAAACCTTGACCCCGGGTTTATCGCCAAATATAGAAATACATTCCGCTTCATCAATCGAGGTTAGAACAGTTACACCCAAAACTAGCGAAGCGCCCTTATTAGCAACGGCAGCTTCAACCGCTTTTCGTCCAGCGGAAGCATGAACATTGAACATCTTTACGCCCATCTTGGCAACAACTTTTGAGGCGCCGGCCACAGTGTTAGGAATGTCGGCAAACTTACCATCGTAGAAGACCCGACCGCCTGATAATTGAACAGACTTAACAACGTTAGGAGCTCCTTCTGCCGTTAGCAATTCTAGCCCAACTTTGAAGCAACCAACGTGTGGAGCAAGTCTTCGCGCTAGAAAACCAGCCATAGCCAAGTTATCCACGTCCAATGCCACGATAATCCTGTCCTTTGCTTCCATTGCCTTTCCTCCTCAGAGTATTTTGACTTTCAAGGTACAAATTCTGTCAGATCACTCCTTAACCTCCTCCAGCGCTAAATTACCCTAAATCAATAAAAAAATCAAGATTAAAACAAAAAACAGTCCGATCTTTGACGCAACTGCAACAAATAGTATGAAAAAATTTACTGCTTTGGCGGTAAATTCTTTTGTTCTTTAGAAATAAAAAAGCTAGTTGTTAATGGACAACTAGCAAACCAGTGCCATGCGGTGAGTTACACCTCCTTAGAAAGAAAGATTCCTGGCTCTTGCGGCAGCGGCAAGTTTACCAATAGGTTTCCCTTGGCTGGCGCGAGATTTGATCAGTGATACGAGATCGTCGTCAGACAGACGGCCAGTCTGCTCCCTGTTGAGCGCATCAAGCTCCGAATCAGTGACTCCCGTTTTCCCTTGGGCCTCGAGTTGCTTGATCCTTTGACGGAGTTCCGCATCAGAAAGATTTGACATGACCTTTCTCCTTTCAAAGCGCTGTTGTGTGGCGACCATCTCGCTACATAGATTGCCGAATCACCACGATTCGACTAATGTCATCCTAGTACAAGTCATAGCAAAAAGTCAAGAACGGCTAGAAGTCAAATCGAAAAAAAATTTAATTAAAACAAAAACAGAAATTCCCAAGAATTTCTGCAACAGAATAGTATAAAAAAATTTTCTTTTACTTTGAATTTAATTCAAACAAAACCGCCACTTGATTTTTTCCGCCCGCCTGCAACACTTCGCGTAGCGACGCGGGCAAGCCCGTCCGCAATGCTATGCATAGCATTGCGGACAGACCCAAAATTCCCTCTTCTCTCTCAATAATTTTGATATTTAATATTTAATTTTGATATTATTACGGTGCCCCC
>CAZHYH010000033.1:0-6378 GCA_964536655.1 uncultured Candidatus Saccharibacteria bacterium | reverse complement strand
CTAAGTTCCGCCTGCCCGAACTCTCTGTCTATTTCCAAACGATCTGTGTAAGCGCTCCCGCCCACAACTTTCTTCCCCTTCTTGCGCAATCTGTCAGCTTGAGCGCCAAACTCGATGTCGTCGAAGATAATAACATCCGCCCAATCAATATATGGCTCCCAAACATCTACGCGTTCAATAAAACCGGTATAAACGTCTATATCGGTTTTAGATTTAATATATGATTTAACCTCGTGTCCTTCTTTAACTAAGGACCACGCCAAATCGCCGCTCAATGATTCAAGCGAAACAAATAAAAATTTACGCGATATAAGTTCGTCTATCTTATCCATATGAACATGAACGCCTTAACGGCAATTTCGCCCCACATTTTAGCATATAAAAATACCCCCTTAACGAAACCGTATTTCTTAGTTTTGCTCACTTGTTTCAGATTTTGCAGAACTATATTTTTAATCTTTTTATCCGCTCTGCTTGCCGTAACATGCAAACCGCTATCCACCAGATAACCATCTTTAAACTCTCGCGGAGTCATATCCCATATTTCTCTACTTAATGCCCTTATGCCGGCGAAGGGGTCATCAATAGATTCCATAATCTTATTAATGCTCTTTCCTCTATCAACTACGCCTGTAACCATATCATATCTTCCATCCAAAATCGGTTTAATAATAGTTTCTATATGCTCGCGCGTCAGATTTATAAAGTCGGCATCTACAAAAAGTATGATGTCGGCATCAGTCAAGGAAACTCCTACCACCATCGCTTCACCCTTGCCTTGGTTCGGGTTTATCGTTATCACTTTAGCGTGAGCCGCGCGAGCTCGCTCTTTAGTCCTGTCTTCCGACCCGTCATCAACGACAATAACCTCGCTTATTGCGGGAACGCTTTTCACGGCTCTTACAACTAAGCCGACGGTCCGATCTTCGTTGTAAGCCGGTATGACAGCCGCAATAGAAATATTTCTCATGCCTTAAGATAACGACGGATAGCGATTAAACTGGAAATTATGCCTATCCCCACACCAAATAATAGTTGATACGAGAATAATGTAAAGATATTATCCATAAAGTAACCCGCCAAATCCATGCTCGGTATGAAAACTTTGAGATACGGAGAAATAAAATAGATCACCGGTAATATTACTGCCATGCTTAATATGGCCGAGACAATGCCGTAAATAAGACCCTCTACAATATAAGGACCGCGGATAAACATATTAGAAGCGCCGACGAGCCTCATGATTTCTATCCCCTCCCTGTTGGAATAAATGGCGAGAAGAATGGTATTAAAAACAACAAGAATCGCAACGATAGCGAGTATTATGGTAAGAAACAATCCGGCTTGACGACTAATGTTTATAATGGAGGCCAGTCGGTCAATAACTACCTGGTTTTGTGCATAACTTACTTTCTCTACATATTCATCCAAAGTATTATGTTCAAGATACGAAGCTATAAGAGAATACTTGCTCGGATCGTCGGCTTTAATATTTAAAGAAGCGGAAAGCGGGTTTTCTCCCAATTCGTCGACGGCTTGCGTTATGGTTGTGTCCTCAAGATGACGTTCCTTGAACATCTCAAGCGCCTTATCCCGAGAAATGTATTCAACGCTTTTCACTTCCTCCAATTCCTCAAGAGATCTTTTAATTCTCAATACTTCATCCTCCGGGGCATTAGTCTTAAAATATACGCTAATATCGATTTTTTCCTGTATGGAATCAAGCGCGGAGGTAGCAACAACGTTAAAAATTATGAGGCTGGAAAAAACTATAAGAGCAAGAAGCATAACCGTAAGAGTCGCCACAGAAATTAGCCTCTGCCTCCAGAAGTTTTGAAAACCATGCTTGAATATCCTATAAATTGTAGTAACCATTAACTTTTATATTATAAGACGGAGTACTTTCCCTTTTCTTCATCACTCACGATGCGACCGTTCTCTAAAATAATAACTCTTCTTCCCATTTGATTCACGATATCTTTGTTGTGACTTGCCAAAATAATCGTCGTTCCTAACTCGTTGATTTTGGTAAGCAAATTAATAATGGCGGAAGCGTTAAAAGGATCCAAATTGCCGGTAGGCTCGTCGGCTACGACGACATCCGGCCGGTTAACCATAGCTCTCGCAATGGCCACCCTTTGTTTTTCTCCTCCTGAAAGTTCACGAATAAAGTTCTTAGATTTGCTGCCCAAATCGACTAAATCGAGAACCTCTCTTACGAAGTCACTTATTTCTTTCTCCGGTTTACCGGCCACCTCGAGCGCAAAAGCCACATTCTCATAGACATTCTTAGTGGGCAAAAGTTTAAAATCCTGGAAAATAGTGCCTATATGGCGCCGCAACTGCGGCAGCTGCCCGGATTTTAATTTGCCCACATCGTAGTAACCGAAGGTTACTCGACCATTAGTAGGCTTCTCCTCTCCTATTAAAAGCTTTACTATCGTCGACTTGCCCGCGCCCGAGCGGCCGACGATTGAAACAAATTCTTGCGGAACTATTTTAAAGGTTACATTGATAAGCGCTTGGTAACCGTTGTAGTTCTTAGAAACGTCCTGGAAATTTATCATCTCTTGTCTCTTATTTTAGCGAAGCATACCAATACTTACAACCCCTGTGTATTAGCCCCATATAATATGGAGCACCCAGACGTTTAAAAATATCGAATGACTAATGACTAATGTCAAATCAATGATAAATGACTAAATGTCAAATTTTTGACATTTGAATTTCGAATTTTGATATTTGTTTGTCATTTAGATTTTGGCATTTGATATTTAAACGCCCTATTTAATCTTTTCCACCTCGGCTTCTATAAATAAATCCAGATCACCGCTCAAAACCTCATCTATTTTAGCCGTTTTAACCTCCGTCCTATGGTCTTTAACCAACTTGTAAGGATGCAAAACATAAGATCTAATTTGATTTCCCCACTCCGGCTTAACCTTAGTCTTAAGCTCCGTGAGTTCCTTGGCCTGCCGGTCTTCCATTAGTTTAAAAAGCTTAGCAGTTAAAAGCGCCATAGCTTTCTCTCTATTTTGAGATTGCGAACGCCCTGACTCCGAAGCGGCAGCAAGCCCCGTAGGCAAATGCACGACGCGCACCGCAGTCTCCACTTTATTCACATTCTGTCCGCCCGGACCGCTAGAACGCGAAAATTCCACTCTGATATCCTCTGCCGGCATTTTTACTTTAGATAATTCTACCTCCGGTAACTGCGGCAAGATTTCGACTAACGCAAAAGAAGTATGTCGCAACTGCTTGGCATCATAAGGAGAAATTCTTACCAATCTGTGTACGCCGCTCTCTTTCCTTAAAAAACCGTAAGCATAATTACCCTTAACTTCGATAGTGTTTCGATCTACAGGTTCAACTTTCCACCCGCGACGCTTGGCGTATAAGCTATACATTTCTAAAAGCATCCGAGCCCAATCTTCCGCATCCTTCCCGCCTACCCCCGAATACGTTGAAACAACAGCCGATAAGTAATCGTATTTGCCGACCATTAAGGTTTTAATTTCCAACAGCCGTATTTTCTCCAAAGGATCTGCCGCATCGAACTCGGCGATTAGGCTTCTTAACATTCCGGCTTCCTTGTTTTTCTCTTCGGCCAAAATTCTTTCCTTTTTCCACAAATCGGGATCGGAAATCTCAAATTCCAAATCTCTTAACTTATCTCTCTTGCCCTTAAGGTCAAAGCCGCTCGCCTAAGCGGCGAGTTAGCTCTTCCAGATTTTCTTTGCTCGTCTCTTTCATATCAACAAGTATTTTACCCCGCACCTTTATAAGACTGCAACTATAGGACATATTAGAAACTCTACTTTCTCCGCCTGTCAGGGAGCGATTCTCCAGAGCTCCCTTACGCCTACCGGAACCAGAATAATTTTGCTCCAGCGGCAAAATTTTCTTCCCCCTCGCCGAGCACTCAAAACATTGAGTGCTCGGCTGCGGGATGTTCCGCACGGCGCAAGGGAACTCTGGCGCCATATTTTGAGAATCTCCATTTCCCCATACTAAAAGAGAATCGCCCGTTTCCGTAGCGAGTGCCGAGGCCTGCCTGCCGGTAGGCAGGAGTGAGCGGTCCGCCAGCTGGCGGAGAACGACGAAACCAGAATGAGGCCGCACGCTGGGCGGCCGAATGGTAATTTAGGAGACGGGCGGTTCTCTTTTTCTTACGCTTTAGCTCTCTTCTTTTGGAGCTCCGTCAAGTACATTTTTCTTACCCTTACGCTTTTGGGAGTCACTTCCACAAGCTCGCCGTCTCCTATGTAACTTAGGGCGTACTCAAGAGTCAGGTCAAACGGAACATCAAGCTTTTCCTGGACTCCCTCATTCCTTGACCTGAAATTGGTTAATTCTTTAGCTTTACAAACGTTAACTTTGACATCCTCCGCCTTGGCATTCTTGCCCGTGACCATCCCTTCGTAGACCGGAACGCCGGGTCCTATAAAAAGCTGACCTCTGCCCTGGGCGGTAATCAATCCGTAGCTGTTTGAAACGCCCGTGTCGGAAGCGACTATGGACCCATGTTCTTCCGCTTTAAGTTCTCCTTTGTACTCTTCGTAACCGGAGAACAACGAGTTCATTATCCCCAAGCCCTTGGTTAAGGTAAGAAATTCGCCGCGTATTCCAATAAGCCCCCTTGTGGGTATCGTAAACTCCATAATGGTTGTCTCTTTATCCACGCGCATATCTTCCATTATCCCTAAACGTTTGCCTATGAGTTCTATAACGTTTCCCGCGAAATCCTGGGGCGCTTCAATCGTCAAAAGTTCAACGGGTTCTAAAGTTTTCCCGTTTTCCTCCTTAAAAATTACCTGCGGCTTGGAGACTTCGAGTTCGTACCCTTCCCGCCTCATTTTTTCAATGAAGATAGATAAGTGTAACTCGCCTCTCCCCGTAACCACCCAACGGTCGGCAGAATCGGTTTGTTTCACGGAAAGGGCTACGTCGGTTTCCAATTCCTTCTCCAAGCGCTCTCGTAGGTTGCGTGAAGTAGTCTTATCTCCTTCCTTGCCCATAAAGGGCGAAGTGTTTACGCCGAAAGTCATCTTAATAGTCGGCTCGTCTATTTTAATCACGGGAAGCGCGACCGGATTCTCTACGTCGGCTATGGTTTCTCCTATGGAAATATCGGGAATCCCGGCGATAGCCACTATCTCTCCTGCTTCGGCTTCGTTTACTTCAACCCTGTTCAAACCGCTAAAAAGCATAAGTGAACTCAACTGCGCCTTTTTTATCTCACCGCTTCTCGCGATGTGGGCGACTGTCGCTCCCTTTTTTAATACCCCTGAATAAATTCTTCCCACGGCAATTTTACCTTTATAATTGTCATAAATGAGATTTACGGTGAGCATTTGGAGAGGCAAGGACGAATTCGCTTCCGGAGGTTTTATGTAATTCACAATCGCTTCAAAGAGCGGCTCTATGTTTTTCATAGAACTCAAATCAGGCTTCAAGCCGGCTTTCCCCTGGCGAGCCGAAGCGTAGACTACCGGAAATTCTATCTGCGTTTCGCTCGCCCCGAGTTCAAAAAAAAGTTCATACGTTTGGTTAAGCGCCCATTCCGGTCTCGCGTCCGCTTTGTCAATTTTATTGATTACTACGATTATCCTGTGCCCAGCTTGTATGGCTTTTTTCAGTACGAATTTGGTCTGCGGCATAGGGCCTTCTTTGGCGTCAATAAGAAGTATGGCGCCGTCAACCATGCGCATAATACGCTCAACTTCCCCTCCAAAGTCGGCATGCCCGGGAGTATCTACTATATTAATTTTCACTCCCTTATGTTCTAGGGCGGCATTTTTGGAAAAAATAGTTATGCCCCTTTCACGCTCCAGTTCATTTGAGTCCATAATCAACTCTTGCGGACCGTCAAATTTTAACTTGAAGTTTTCCGATTGCTTCAACAGCGAATCCACCAAGGTGGTTTTACCGTGGTCTACGTGCGCGATTATGGCAATGTTTCTAATATTCATCCCGTTAGAGACAGGTCGTCTTTAGACGACCGTAACTCGACCGTTTTATCAGCAACTTACTTTTTATGGTTTTAAATGGATATGATGCAGAAATCATAGTTTAGTTGTCTCTAACGGGATTCATCCCGTTAGAGACAGGAAGCGCTTTACTCTATTCTTAAGATAGCGCTTACCCATGCCTGATTTGAGATATTTTTCTCTCGACCTTGCGTCTGTTTGGTTAAGACATCCCTCAAAATAGATAAGCTTAAAAGGACCTCGATTTTTCGTCCAAGTTGCTACGCCAGAATTATGCTCATTAAAGCGCTTCCGTAAATCATGCGTATAACCTGTATAGCAATGCTTATCTTTTTTACTTTGAATGACGTAGATGTAATAAAACATAGTTGTCTCTAACGGGATTCAT
>CAZHYH010000032.1:0-6529 GCA_964536655.1 uncultured Candidatus Saccharibacteria bacterium | reverse complement strand
AAAACGAAGCGACAAATAATAACACTAAAAACGCTATTTGTTTGTTTTTCATACAATAATTATAACATAACTGATGTAAAATACAAGGGATGCAAAAAATCACTCTATCATCAGAACTTTATGAGGTGCGCAGCCTCGGTCCGAGGTTTATTATGAAATTCAGCCATCTTGGCGTGAAAACCGTTAAAGATCTTTTGTGGCATTTTCCCTCCCGCTATGAAGACTGGACAGAAAATTCCAAAATAATTGACCTCCACCTAGGGGATTCCAAAACCGTGAGCGGTACTATTCAAGAAATCGGTTCCAAACGCGCTTGGAAAAGACACACTGTGATAGTGGAAGCGATAATTTCGGACGATACCGGTTCTATGCGCGCCGTATGGTTCAACCAACCATACGTGAAAGACAAACTAAAGGAGGGGGCCTCTGCTTCTTTTTCTGGAAAAGTTTCCATCCGCAACAGCGAACTCTATTTATCAAATCCCAGATACGAACTAATTAGCGACAAAGAAACCAAATATACCGGAGGATTGGTCCCGATTTATCCAGAGACAAGAGGCTTAACCTCAAAAGGCATAAGAGCGACTATCCAGAAGATTTTTGAAAATCTTGAAACAATACCTGAATTCCTACCTCACGAAGTTTTGGAGGAAAATGATTTGCCGGAAGTAAACGAGGCATTGCGCAATATTCATTTCCCCAAAAATATCAAAGAAGCTGACACTGCCAAAAAGCGCTTCGCTTTTGAGGAACTTTTTTTGCTTCAACTTAATAATCTCTACCAGAAGATATCCTTAGCCAAAGAGAAAGCTCCGGCGATAAAAGTAGGCGTTCCCGAGGTAAAAGAGATGTTAGCCACCCTACCCTTTGAACTCACCGACACGCAGAAAAAATCTCTCTCTGAAGTACTGCAAGATTTAGAAAGGTCTCGACCTATGAATAGATTGCTTCAGGGCGATGTCGGGTCGGGCAAAACAATAGTCGCAGGCATAGCCGCTTTGGTAGTAGCTAATAATGGTTACCAAGTGGCGCTCATGGCTCCAACCGAAATTTTAGTGAGACAACACTATAAAACCCTGATGAAGTTTTTTAAGGGGTTTATGGGAGGCATAGGGCTTCTAGTTTCTAAAGAGGCTAGAATTTTTTACGGCGATGAATTGGAAACTGACGTTAAAAAAGCCAACTTTCTTAAAGAAATAACTTCAGGGAAAGTGAAGATAATTGTGGGCACTCACGCGCTTATAGAGAAGAATGTTGAGTTTCAAAAATTGGGGCTGGTTATAGTCGATGAACAGCATCGCTTTGGCGTAAGCCAGCGCGCGGCTTTGACTCGCCCCGTTAGAAGTAAGACGTCAAGGACGTCTGCCGATACGCATGTTCATCCCGTTAGAGATGACATCTCTAACGGGACTGGTCGGACTTCTAACGGGGTAAAAAACGGCGGAGTGGTGCCGCATTTCCTGTCTATGTCTGCTACCCCCATTCCCCGCACCATCATGATGACTGTTTTTGGCGACTTGGACTTATCGATTATCAGTGAATTGCCCAAGGGAAGAAAAAGCATAGTAACCAAAATAGTTGACCCGGAAAACAGGGACAAGGCGTATGCCTTCATACGCGGGCAAGTGAGAAAGGGCAGGCAGGCGTTCGTCATCTGTCCAAGAATAGAAACAGATGACTCAAATGAAAAAATCAAAAATCAAAATGAAAAATTAAGCGAACGCCAACTTGCCATCTTAGAAGTTAAAAACGTTAAAGAAGAGTACGATAAATTAACCAAAAAGGTGTTTCCCGACCTCCGCGTAGCCATGCTCCACGGAAAGATGCCCGCTTCATCTTCGACGAAACGAGGTCTCGCCTCCTGCGGAAAAAGCAAAGAAGAGACTATGAATGACTTTACTGCCGGGGAAACCGACATATTAGTTGCCACTTCCGTGGTGGAAGTTGGAGTTGATGTGCCTAATGCCACGATAATGATGGTTGAGGGATCAGAAAGATTTGGACTGGCACAGCTCTATCAATTCCGCGGACGCGTAGGGCGGGGCGTTCATCAATCTTTTTGTTTTCTTTTTACGGAATCGCCTACAAGGCGAGCTCACGAAAGATTAAAATCCATACTTACCGCTAAAAATGGCTTTGAACTTGCAGAAAAAGACCTAAAATTCCGCGGGCCGGGAGAGTTTTTGGGAAAAGAGCAAACAGGCATGCCGGACATAGCGATGAATGCCCTGCAAAATCCTGGTTTAATCGCATCCGCGCGTGGGGCCGCCGAATCCGTTCTAAAAAAAGACCCAAACTTAAAAACCTTGCCCAATTTAAAAGCAAAGTTCAAAAAATTTAGAGAAAAGGTCCACTTCGAATAACTACGCTGGTTTACTCCTCATCTTGGGCGTCACCCAGAAACCCAGACGCAGTTTGCCGCCGAGCATTAGGCGAGTTTGCGACTCGATTGCAGGGAAAGCGCCAAAAATTATTAAAGTGGCTGGCATTAGAAGCCACTGAATAAAGTAAAGAAAATAATGACGAGTCTTAAACCACTCCGGACGAGGCGGCAGAAGCATAATGCTTAAAATGGCTGAACTCGCTATGCCAATGGAGGCCAGAGTCATTAATATTCTGGTAATCTGCGGCAAATTAAAGGAAAGGGTAGTTGAGTTGAACGCCTCCCCGCCCAGGAAAAGCGGGAGCCATCCAAGAGCGAAAATAATAAGAGCGTTAGTAGACCAAGAATGGAATGATTCAATAATGTGAAACGACCAGTAAAATTTCTTGCTCTTGGGAATAAGTTTATTATTCGCGAAACCGTGAAGCATATAAGGAATGTTTTCAACTCCCCACGCCCAGCGACGCTGCTGCTTATAAAGATTAATCAGGGTTTCTAGGAATTTGGGAGCCACGTTAGCGTCCATAGACACGGGGTAAAAAAGAGGCACGACTTTCCAATCACTGTTGTAATGAAGGTAACATTGCCAAAATATCATCGAATCTTCGGAGACGTGGCTTACGTCCCAGAAATCAATTTCTACAAGCGCCTCGAAGGGCATAGAGTGTGATGAGAAAGTGGTGATGCGCTCCGGCCGTGACTGGTTCATCATGTGCCAAAAAGTGGAAGAAAAAGCTATCACTCTAGCCAAGGAAGGCGCCTCATAAATATTATTAACGAAAAGAGGGATCGGCTGGAAACTTGCGCGCTGCCTGTCTGGTTCGGTAAGAAACGCATGCGTTAATCTTCCAAAGTATTCAGAAGAAATCTGCGTATCAACGTCAAAGACGGATGCTAAAATATTTTCATAAGGGATGTTTAGAGGGTCAATTACGAGGCGCTTAACTTCTCTAGCGGCCCAAGTCTCGTTTGAACCTTTGCCGGGAAGCTCCCCGGGGATACCTCCAGGATGGACGGTAACCAAAAACTTGAAGAAATCATTACTGAACTCTTGAGATACTCTCATTGCAACCTCTGTAGAGCTCTCTCCGCCCCTTTCTTCTGTGGCTAAGACAATAATGAATTTGTCTTTGGGATAATTGGAATTGCGCAGACTCTCAAAACTTTCTTTAACTACATCGTACGGCTCCTTATACATGGGAAAGACTACTAAGTGATAAACGTCTTCCCACTTGGGCGCGCCGGCGTGCCGATCCAGCTTTTTTAATTCTTCAAGCCAATTAGTTTTCATATACACTCTCATCTTATTGAAAGTAGCTCGAAGGTGAAAAGAAAAATAAACGGTCTTCAAGAGCCAATAAACATCAAAGAGAATGATAGATATTGCAACAAAAACTGGAGCCGTTCCCGATAAAACAAACACGCCTATAAGCGTACCCCACGTTAGAATGCCGGGAACGAGTTCAAATAACCGGTAAAGAGTCATATATTTCTAGCCTTTCCATCTTAACAAAAATCGGCTAATATTTGAATCGCGGAGGCCCCATCGTCTAGCGGTTAGGACATCAGCTTTTCAAGCTGAGAACAGGAGTCCGACTCTCCTTGGGGCTACACGATTTGTATCCCATGCAAATTCTAGCTATTGAAACTTCTTGTGATGAAACAGCCTTAGCTTTAATTGAAGCTAAAGGAGGACTTAAAAAGCCGAGCTTTAAGGTTTTGGAAAATTTGGTTTCCTCCCAAATCAAAATACACCGGCCATTCGGCGGAGTTGTACCCAACTTGGCCAAAAGAGAACACCTTAAGAATCTTCCCATTTTAATGGGAAAGATTCTTAAAATTTCCAATTTCCAATTTCCAATTTCCAAACAAATCCTAAATTCTAAATCCAAAACTCTAGACACCATTGATTTAATTGCCGTAACTGTTGGACCTGGTCTTGAACCCTGTCTTTGGACAGGAGTAAATTTTGCCAAAGAAGTATATAAACAACTACAAACTAAAAACTACAAACTAAAAACTAAATTAATTGGCGGCAACCATTTAGAGGGGCATCTGTATAGTTTCCTTTTATCGCACAAAAAGCCGGTTAAGTTCCCGGCTGTAGCTTTGATAGTAAGCGGAGGCCACACTATTCTCCTTAAAATGGATTCGCTTGTTAAATGGAAGAAAATCGGAGAGACGAGAGACGATGCCGTAGGCGAAGCTTTTGATAAGGTGGCGAGACTTTTAGGGCTCCCTTATCCCGGCGGACCGGAGATAGAAAAACTTGCCAAAAAAGGAAATGGAAACTCAATAGAGTTTCCACGTCCTATGCTAACCCATAAAAATTATGACTTCAGCTTTGCCGGATTGAAAACTTCAGTGCTTTACTTTCTGCGCGACAATCCCAAAACCAAAAAGGCTGATATAGCCGCCTCGTTCCAAAATGCTGCTATAGATGTCCTGGTAAAAAAGACCTTAAGAGCCGCTGACGAATTTGGAGCGGAAACTATAATATTAGGCGGAGGCGTGGCAGCCAACAGATATCTTAAAAGCCATCTCTCTAAAGAAGCGAAGCAGATTGGTGTAAAATTTCTTGTCCCAAAAGGAGAGTTTAATACCGATAACGCCGCTATGGTCGCAACCTCAAGTTATATAAACCACCTCAAAAAAAAGAAATACCGTCTTATCGCTCAAGGTAATTTAAGTATGTAGATACGCAGAAAACAGAAAAGTATACTAAAGTACTGATCAGTACTTTAGTATACTTCTGGGAAGAATTAGTTTTCTGTTTCTATTCTGCTCCCAAGTTTCTCATTTCGCCCAATCGTCGCGTATGTTTTTCTATATTGGAGAACGGTGTCTGCAGCCAAGTACTCACTATCTTTTTTAACCCGTCTTCGTCAACATATTCCGCAGGGAGTGAGAGAATATTAACGTCATCATCTTGTCTTGCGGCATAAGCCTGATCGGGAGAGAAACACAAAGATGATCTTATCCCCTTAAACTTATTGGCTACAATATCCATACCCACACCGCTCCCACATAGCAAAATACCCTTGTTATCAAAGTCGGCAGAAACTTTTTTGGCTACATCAATCGCAAAACTAGGATAGTCGTCATTTTCATCATAATGGTCGTTACCTAAATCACGCACATTATAAGCAGACTCTATTAGGTATTTCTTCAAAGCTTCTTTAGCTACAAACCCCCTGTGATCGGAAGCAATATAAATAATCATAAATTACATTATACAAATAAAAGGTGTTTAGAGAAAGTTGATTATATTTTTTGATTTTACCTTACAACCGTATTGATATACTTAAGTATATCAATACTGGTGAGAAACGAAAATGATATTTTAACATTAACTTTAAATAAACTACTGTATGAAAAGCGCCCATTTTGAGAAAAATGAGCGCTTAAATCTATATACCGAGACAACTATGAATCTGATTTGTAATTGAGGTCAGGAGTAAATGAATTATTTTCCGATAACGCTATCACCGGACCAGTCCTCTACAAGATAAGAATACGTAATTCTGGAAATGCGGCCAAAGTAGCCAGCAGATGGAGAGATATTATTGGCTTTCTGCCAATTGGCTACCGCAGCTTTAGTGATTGAACCGAAGTAGCCAGTCGCGGCTTGATCTGCAGGCCAGTTAGCAACCAGCTGTGATTTGAGATAATTCTGTAAGCAAGTTACATCATCTCCTCTTACACCTATGGTAAGGTTGCGAGTAAAAGAGCAAACCGCAATGTTTACATCCTTACTTTCCATTGTCGCCAACCGCAACTGCAATTCTTGGATCTTGTTTAGGAGAACATTAATGGTGAATTTAATGTCGTCAGCAGTCGGTTCATGTAATTGAACTTCAAAGTAGACATCACCTTCCTGAACCACAGTAGCAAAAGCATAATTGGGATTAAAGGCAAACATACTCATTGCGATTAACCCGCCTAACCCAAAGATGAACATCTTTTTAAGAAAATTCATAGTTTTCTTGACCTGAACTTTTATCACTAATTATTCCTGATTAGAAAAATTAGTAGATAAAAATCAGGTTAGTTATTAAATTATTAAAGAATCTTATTGCCTATTAAGATAGCACAAATACCACGATTTGTCAAGTGACCATTATGGCTCTAAAATAGGGCAAATTA
>CAZHYH010000031.1:0-6811 GCA_964536655.1 uncultured Candidatus Saccharibacteria bacterium | reverse complement strand
CTATACTTTGCCTCCGAACTGAAATACTGATACCAAACCACATATCCACCGACAATAAAAAATACGATAAGCGAAACACCCACAGCATACTTCCACCACACTCTCCGCGGTTTTATTTCCATAATTGTCTCGACCGGCTGCGTATTAAATTTTTCATTTTGGTTTCCCATTTATTCTAAATATTTTTTTATTAATCTTGATATTAAAAAGAGGGCACAAAATAATTCGCCCCCTCACCAGGCATAAACTTAAGATTAAAAAGAATGATATCCTACAATCGAGGACTAATCAACACCACTTATCCACAGAAAGTATACTATAATACTGATCAGTATTATAGTATACTTTGGAAATATGAATTCGGGAATGACGGCAAAAATCTTAGAAAAACTTTCCGAGGGAGCAATGGTCAGCGCCGCTCTCTTTAGAACCATCTTAGAGTCCGGCTATGGCGCCTCGTATTCTAAACTCCAAAGAAATTTTGACAAAATAATTAATGAGCCGCGAGGCGGTCGCTTTTCGGAAGCTGAAAGAAAAAAGCACAACTTCTACCTCATCCTTTCCAAATTGAAGCGCGAAGGCCTGGTAAAGAAAAAGGAGAATAAATGGTCCATAACAAGCGCCGGCAAAGAAAGGCTTTCCAAGTTATTAAAACGACTGCCGCGCCACAGGTACAATAAAGAAGCAGATTCTACAGTTAAAATAGTCATTTTTGATATTCCGGAAAAAGAACAGCGAAAGCGAGCCTGGTTAAGAAGGAGACTGCAGGAACTGGGCTTTAAAATGCTCCAAAAGAGCGTGTGGATGGGGAAAGTGAAGCTACCGGAGGAATTCCTTGAAGATCTTCGCGGATACGAGGTATTCCCCTACGTAGATATTTTTGCCGTTACCAAGAGCGGCTCCGTTAGAATTGTGGATTAGTATACCAGGTAGTAGAAACTCGACTTTTGTAATTTGCTGCTAGGCAGCAGTCGAGTTTTCCCTGCCTGCCGGCAGGCAGGACTACCTGGTATACCATAAGACTGATCAGTATTATAGTATACTAAATTAACATTCTTATTATTTTAGAATAAGCAGGGGGAGGATAATCAGTTTTTGTTGAGGTTTCCGTAAATATCCAAGACCGCTTTTACGGCATCTCCTGCGGAGATGTTGTTTTGTTTATAGATAACATCCGACACATCCCCTGCCGCCCAGATACCCTCGCAAGAAGTCCTCTGGGTTTTGTGGTCAACCACGATTTCGCCATACTTGTTAAGTTCAACCAAATCTTTAACCATATCGGCGTTCGGGATAGAGCCAACTTCCACAAAAACGCCTTCCAATCTTATCTCTTTAATTTCGCCGGTATTTCTGTCTTCATATTTTAGATTTTCAACAAACTTGTCGCCCTCTATTTCTAAAGGTTTGGCCATAGTAATAATTTTGACCTTAGGGTCGCTCTTAATTTTTTCCTGCGTGGTAGAGTCTCCTTTCAAAATATCAGAACGTTGAATAAGATAGATTTCTGTCGCATAAGGGATTAAATCGAGAACCGCCTCCAGTCCGGCGTTACCACCTCCGACAACCGCAACTCTTTTGTTTTTAAATATAGGCGCGTCGCAGGTTGAACAGTAGGCAACGCCCCTGCCATCAAATTTAGTTTCACCAGGAATGTCCAGCTTTCGGCGACGGCTGCCGGAACTTATTAAAACATTTTTTGTTTGAAATTCTTTGCCGTCGCTAGTTACAACCTTAAAAGCGCTGCCTTCTTTTACAACCTTATTAACCAAAACGCCATCAATTATCTCAATGTCCTCTTGGGCGCGCAGATGTTCTTCGAGCGCTTTAGCCAACTCGAAACCGGAAATTGATTTTGTGCCAATCCAGTTTTTAATATCCGCCGAAACAAGAGATTGCCCGCCGAAGGTTTCGGCGATAATTAATGTTTTTATTTTTTTACGAGCGGCATAAACGCCTGCGGCAACGCCTCCCGGACCACCGCCCACGATGACGAGGTCGTACATAAACTAAGAAATCTTAAGCGCCTTTTCTATGTCCGGCCGATTAAATCCAACGAAAATCTCGCCGTCTATATCAATCACCGGCACGCCCATCTGGTGAGACTTCTCTACCATCTCGTCTAAAAACTTATCGTCGGTTATCACGTCTACCTCCTCGTAAGCAACGTTGTTCTTTTTGAAAAATTCTTTCGCCATCTTGCAGTAGACGCAGTAAGGCGTGCTGTATATTTTAACCATTCTGCTTAAATTTTATTATTACTTTAAAAATTTGTCTATAACCGCGGCAAAATTCGCGTAGGGCTGGGCGCCGGAAACCAATTCTCCATTAATCAAAAAGCTGGGGGTAGAGACCCTTTCAGGAGGCAAATCAGTTTGGGCTTCTGCCGTGTCGGTTTCCACTTCTCCAGCGTATTTTTTAGAATCATAACAGTCTTGAAAAGCCGATTTATCAAGTTCCAACTTGTTTGTAATAGCCATAAACAGCTCTTTGGTAAGATTGCCGTTATTTTCTTTGCCGTCAATCAATTCAATAGTGAACAAAGCATCGTGGTATTCCCAGAACTTGCCTTGGTCAGCGGCACAGTTAGAAGCAAGAGCTGCGTCTACAGATTCCTGACCTAAAAAGGCTAAATCTTTATAAATCATTTTAGCTTTACCAGAGGCTACATAATTCTCGCGGATCTGCGACTCTGTCTGTAAGGCAAACCTCGCGCAGTAAGGGCACTGGTAGTCGCTGTACACAACAATTTCCACGGGAGCATTAGGATCACCCAAGAGTATATCTCCACCAGGCGTAGGCGTCTGGCTGTAGGGCAAGCTTATTTCAAAAGGAGGCAAAGTAATAGCCGCCGGTTCGTCAGGAGACGGCGAAGTTGTTCTTGCCGGCCCAAATACATAAATAAGGGAGCCTGCTACGATAAGCGCCGCCGCTAATATTGTTCCTGCTAAAAAATTATTATCTTTCATACCCAGTAGTGAAACTGCGATTGCAAGTTATTTGATTAACTTGTCGCTAAATTGTTTATTTATGACCTTTATATTACTTCTATGCCTAGATGAGTAGATTACGATAACTTGAGTTAATCTTATCGCAGTTCTACTACTGGGCATAGGAAGCATTATATAATAGTAGTCGTGGATGAAGCAACAGGAAAAACAATAGCTAAAAATACCTTCTGGCTTTTTGGCGGCCAAATTACCGGCCGCCTTTTGCGCGCCGCCATAGTCATTTATGCCGCAAGAGTTTTAGGCGCGGCCAGTTGGGGAGCTTTTTCCTACGCTTTGAGTTTAGCGGCGTTTTTAACCATATTTTCCGACTTCGGCATTAACGGCCTCTTGACGCGCGAAGGGGTAAAATCTCCGGAGTTAAGAAATAAATATTTAGCCACCGCCTTGGTTATAAAAATCCTGCTTCTTTTAGCGCTTATAATCGGGGTGCTTCTTCTAGCAGACAACCTTACTAATTTAGAAGGGGCGGCGGTCCTTTTGCCAATTATCGCTTTTGTTTTCGCGTTTGATTCCTTGCGCGACTTGGGGACAGCCATGGCCAGGGCTTTAGAGAAAATGCACATAGAAGCGGGGGTTAATATCTTTACCAACTTGGCCATTACCGTTTTGGGGTTTGTATTTTTAAATTCCTCTAAAACCGCGAGCAGTTTAGCCTGGGCATACGCTATCGGAACAGGGTTAGGATTCCTCGCTATAGTTTACATACTTAGAGAGTACTTCAGGGGTTTTGCCAAGAATTTTGATAAAAACCTGGTAAAAACAATAATCACTTCCGCCTGGCCATTCGGCCTTTTGGGGCTCATGGGCGTAGTTATGATTAATACCGATATTTTGATGCTGGGCTGGCTTACTTCCGCGGAAGAAACCGGATTTTATTCAGCCGCCCAAAAACCCATCCAGCTTTTGTATGTCTTGCCAATGCTCATTGCCGCGGCTTTCTTCCCGGCCCTAACGAGACTCGCCAAACAAGAAAGTGAAGGTTTTAGAAACGTATTCGAGCGAGGGCTCACGACTATTTATCTTATGGCCGCGCCCTTAGCCGTAGGCGGAGTCATTTTAAGCAAACACATCGTTCTACTGCTGTATGGCCAACCTTACCTGCCCGCAGTCTCAAGCTTCGCCATATTGGCGGCAACTATTTTAGTGGTATTCCCGGCCACGCTCATAGCTAACGGCATATTCGCCCACGACAAACAGAAGAACTTGCTCGGTTATGTAGCCTTGGGTGTTTTTGGCAACGTGTTTTTTAACTTCTTATTTATCCCCTTATGGGGCATGGAGGGCGCCGCGCTCTCCACTTTCATAAATCAAATAATTATAAATATTTATTTATGGCGGCAGTTTAAGCGTACGAGGAATTTCTCCATATTGCCTCACCTTAAAAAAATCTTCTTGGCCGCCGCAATAATGGGCGCAGTCACGCTGGGACTGCAATATTATAATACAAATGTTTTACTAAACGTTCTTATCTCCGGCGCTCTTTATATCACTATCTTGACCCTACTCAAAGAACCAACAATAAGACTATTTAAGTCGCTCATCCACTAAGGGAGATAACGAGGTAATCAGAACAACTCATCAATCTTTTCCCGTGAGCGCTGTTTCGCTCAAATAAATCAGATTCGCTCCAGTCTATTTTTTGAATAAATTCAACGGTCCCCGTTCCTCCTTCACTTCGTTCAGGATTTTCCGACCATTGAATTTATCATCAAAAAATCTTCCCTCCACTCATTGATTTATGGTTAAGCTCACCAGATGCTCTCTACAGAAAAGATTGATTCGTTATTCAATACTACGGACGGAAAATCTTTTCGGAGCCAGCATGTTGGAATGAAGCTATAAATTACCGAGCGAGGAGAAAAGAAGCAGGAAAATATCGCTGTTTGAATCCCGAAGCGAAGCGGAGGTTGAGTTCTATATTTTCCGTGAGCTTCTGACAACGAGCGAGAATAATTTATCTGAATGGAAACCGCTGGCGAGAAAAGGTTTTCTGCCCTAGATCGTTATTTACCCTTATTATTTACCTTTCAAAGTTTGGGAAACTTGGCTGTCGTCGCGGACGGGAGCCGTAAAGACAATGTGGTCTTTGTTTAAATAAACTCGCTTGGGAGCCCAAAGGGCGCTTGAAAGCGGCGTCAATTGAAAACCGCTTTGGGCGGCGGGGTTCCCCTTTTTCGGGCTTCGCGAAAAAATCAAAAATCAAATACAATAAAAATACGTTAGTAATTCATAGCAACACTAAAGTTATCCACTGGCCAAGACGTTAACTAATTTTCGCCCAGATATTGGAGAAATCTTGGACATCTAAACGGATATAGTATGTAAACTGACCTCTTGCGGGCTATAATCTCTAAGAATTTGCTTCGCTTCTTTTTCTTCTAAAATAAGGCTTAAAACTTCGCGTATGTTTTTCAATGCTTCATCAATTGTTTCTCCTTGAGTATAACAGCCTTCAAACAAGGGACATTCAACAATATAAAAGCCACTCTCGCCTTTTTCTACGAGTAGCGGTATTTGGCGGTGTTTGTATTGTTTGTTTATAGCCATTTGTTGAAAATAATAACAATTGGCGCCATTAACGTCAACATCTTATTAGCCGCTTCGCCGTTTAGCTAACTCTTTACCCGTATAAATTGTTATGCGTATCAACGGCAACAAATAGGATTGTGTCTGTTGATATGCGTTTATAAACTGCCCGAAGATCGCCAGCTACATTAATACTCCGATAACCTTGATATTTTCCTTTGAGAGGGTGGTTGTTTAAAATAGGATTGAATTCGTCCTGAAAGAGTAAGGTTAATCTTTCTTTTGTTTTATTCTTTTCATTAATTTTAAGTTTCTTGTATTGCTTTTCAAAGTTTCTGTGAAATTTAATTTTCATAAAGAATCCAGATATTTCTCTGTTTCTTTGGCTGATTGGAGCGCAGGCGAAAGATTTCTTTTCTCTCTAATATCACTTTCTATACCGCTTAAGAACTTCTCAAATTCAGGAATCATTTGCGGAACGGCAGAAAACTTAATTTCCCGCGTTTTGATAAAATTTCTCAAAGAAGCGTTAATCACATCGCTTAAAGAAATGCCAAGCTCTTCCGCTATTTTTTTGGCGTTTTTCTTCACTTCTTTATCAGTTTTTATATTTATGACTGTTTTGTCCATATATCTAAAGTATATACAACGGATAGCAATTGTCAACAAAAACACCTCGTTCTTCTACCTACCGGCATGCAGGCAAGCCGAGGTGTTTCAAGACTAAGGTCTTGCGATGACCTTAGATTTCAAAGTTTCATTACTTGCCCTTCAGGGTTTGGGCCACTTGGCTGTCGTCGCGGACTTCGGCCGTGAAAATAACGTGGTCTTTGTTTAAGTAAATTCGCTTGGGAGCCCAAAGGGTGCTTGAGAGCGGCGTCAATTGAAAACCGGACTTGGCAGGATCCTCTTCATTAGGCACTATTTGCAATATATAAGCGTCGTCTAAGATAAGACGCGGCAAAGTGGAAAGTCTCCCAACATATATTTCACCGGAATCAAGATAAACGACCGAATAAGGTTTGTTAAAAAGTCCTTTGATAGCGTCTGGTTTATAAACCGAGAGGGTAGCGAAAATTATTGAACCGACGACGATTACGACAGCCGCTGATATTAAAAGTGTAATTTTTGTTTTATTAGTCATTGTGAAAATTATACCACATCCATAACCGCAACGCTCAAGTTATCCACAAGCAAACAAGAAACACCTCGGCAGGCAAGCCGAGGTGTTTCCAGACTAAGGTCTTGCGATGACCTTAGATTTTATAGACCTA
>CAZHYH010000030.1:5581-7010 GCA_964536655.1 uncultured Candidatus Saccharibacteria bacterium | reverse complement strand
GATATCGTGAAGCTTACTTCTTCTTTGGTTGAGGAGTTTAAGCCTTATGCCGCCAAGAGAGGATTAGAGCTGACTTTTGGTTCGTCTTCGCCGTCAGTCACTGTGAGAGCCGATGAAATTAAATTCCGCCAAGTTGCACAAAATCTAATTGATAACGCCATTAAGTATACTGATAAGGGGCAAGTAAAAGTTGAAATTAAAGAAGAGGATTCGTCCGTCCTTTTTATCGTAAGCGACTCCGGCAGAGGAATACCGCCGGAAGTTAAAGCTCACTTATTTGAGCAATTTTTCCGCGAAAGAAACTCTGTCTTGAAAACAAAAGGAACCGGGCTCGGCCTCTATATCGCCAAGGAGATAGTCAAAGCCCACCAAGGGGAAATCTGGGCTGAGTCCGATGGTGAGGGCAAAGGGGCGACATTTGTGGTGAGACTTAAGAAAGAATAAACAACCATAGATAGGTATAGTTGTGTTATAATTGACAGTTGATTTAACCAACCATTAGTTATAAAATTAATATCAATATGGAAACCGTAGTTGACAAAAGACCAAGAATATTACTCTTCGTAGAAGATGAACCGGATATAGTAGAGCTTTATAAAATCGCTTTCGAGGCAGAGGGCTTTGTAGTTGAAAGCGTTTTTAATGGGCAAGACGCCCTTTCTAAACTTAAACAATATTCCAATGAGGATGTTGATAGGCCAACAGTAATGATCCTTGATATACTTCTGCCGGACATATCGGGAATGGATATCTTAAAAGAGATTAGAAAGAACTCTCTTTTCGACAATACTCCGGTAATAATGTTTACCAACTACTCGAGCGATAAAATCAGGGAGGAAATATCGAATATTCCCAATACGCGTTATCTCTTAAAGATGGAGACGAGTCCGGTACAGCTTATTTCTTTCGTAAAAGAAATGCTGGGGTTAAAATAAAAACAAATCACCTAATATGAATAACAAAAGAATTTTCTTTATTGAGGACGAGAAAGAGATTGTTGATCTCTACAGTACCCAACTGGAAAGACATGGCTATTCTATTGAGGGTTTCAGAAATGGAAGCGAGGCTCTAGCCAAAATCAATTCAATAGCAGAAGGCAAATCATCCCCGCCGCAGGTTATCGTTCTTGATCTCTTACTACCCGACATATCGGGTCTCGCGATTTTGGGAGAGTTGAGGGGCAAACCCATATTCGATGAAGTGCTTGTAATCGTGTTTACCAATTATGTGAGCGAAAGTTTGCAGAAGTCGGTAAAACAAATGGATAACGTTGAATATCTATCGAAAGTTAATACTGCGCCCTCACTCTTACTTGATATTATCCAGAGCAAGGCAGGCTAACTCCCACACCAAACGGGGAGTCTGTGTTGCAAGAAGCGCCACAGCAATTTGCTCCCCGTTGTGGTGTGGGGGTAAACTATAAGTCATG
>CAZHYH010000030.1:0-5481 GCA_964536655.1 uncultured Candidatus Saccharibacteria bacterium | reverse complement strand
CATGAAGCTTGATGTTGTAGCGATTGGTTCAACAACTCGCGATGCCTTTTTAAAAACTGATTTCAAGGTTGTTAAGTATCCCAATACTCCCACCGGAAAAGCTTACCTTGTGCCATTAGGAGAGAAAGTAGGCATTAAAGATGTTTACTTTACTTTGGGCGGCAATGCGGCTAACGTTTCCGTCACTTTCGCGCGCGAGGGATATCGGACGGCAGTATTTACAAAAGTCGGGAGCGATGTGGCTGGAGAAGAGGTGAGACGACGACTAAAAAAAGAAGGTGTAGAAACTAAATTCATATCTTCTTCGCCTTTGCCCACCGCTTATTCGGTACTCTTGCTCCAAAATGGCGAGAGAACCATCTTGAGTTATCACGGAGCAATTAATCAATTCTCCTTAAGCGGGATTAATTGGGAAGAGCTCAAGGCGCGTTGGTGGTACGTTTCTTTACCAGGCGATTCCTACAAGTTGTTAAACAAACTTTTGACTGCGGCCGAAAAGTTTAACGTATCTGTGGCATTAAACCCAGGCTTCAAGCATTTAACGGAAGGGCGTAGAGAGTTATTGAAATCGCTAAAACGCATATCTTTTTTAGCCGTGAATGAAGGCGAGGCCGCAAAACTTACGGGCATCTCTTTTAAACAAGGAACCGCCGTGTTTAGAAAATTGGACGCTCTAACTCCGGGAATCGTGGCGGTTACGTCCGGCGAAAGGGGTGTTGCCGTTTCCGACGGTCGTTTTATTTACAAAGCCGGCACATTCAAGGAGAAGGAGGTTCTCGATAGGACTGGTGCCGGAGATGCCTTTAGTTCGGGGTTTGTAGCGGGGTTATTGAGAAAGAATGAGACTTGCAAGATAAAGGGGGTTTGCGATCCCTTTAATATCGAATATGCCATCCGACTTGCTTCAGCCAATGCCACTTCGGTGGTGGAACATTTAGGCGCTACAGAAGGTGTCTTGAATAAACGTCAGTTTGACGGCTCACCTCGTTTTAGAAATATAAAAATAATTAAGAAAAAAGCCGCAGCATAACATGGAATCGTATAAAATTTTATCCAAGATTTTAGGAGTAGACGTTTTTCTATTGGAAGAATTGGACGCTCAAATGTCGGAAAGGACCGGACGAGTGGGGGTTATTGAAAAACTTTGCCGCGAGAATCAAAAAATCATCAATTTGACCTTAGAGAGACTAAATTCTAAAAAAGCTTCAGCACCTCATGTAAGAAGTATGCTTAGAAAAACTATTTATACTCACGAAGCGGAGTTACTTAGATTTCTGGAAATTATTGAAGGCAAAAACAGATTCGAAAAAGCTGCGGCGCTGGCTAAACAGATCGCCAGAGTCGGGTCGGGATTTTTCCTTAAAAAGGATCGCGCTAAGGGAATTTTAATGAAAAGAAAGCCGGAAAACCTCTTAAAATTTCTTAAGGTTTCTGATATTGAAGAAGCGGTTAAAAAATATGATGTTGCCGAGCTTTTCAGCGTGCTGCGTTTTGTTGAATCCGACGAGTGGATGCATAAAACGTTCGATGAGGCCTACAGCGGTTTCACGCCGCAAGATTTTGAAGAAAGAGATATTGAGATAAAGGTTTTAGGTCCGGAGTGGCGTGAAATTTCTAGAGAATTTGTAGCCAAGAAACATCATAACGTCAGCCATTTAAAGGAATTCGGCGTTATCTTTTTGAATCCCGTGAGCGAGGATATACCGGGAAAATTTCTGCGGGACTTTGCTCTTTTACTGCATTATTTCCACGAGATAGATTTTTACTCCAAGTTTTTTAAAATGTATGCCGAAAACAGCAGATTCGCAGAAAAACTAAAAGCGTTGCTGCGAGGCGATGTGCCGGAAATATATAAAATAAGCCCTGGTGAATGGCTTATAGTTCAGCGTTACTTATACAAGGGAAATCTCACCGACCCCAGGCTTTATCTTCCCAGAGTTAATCCGGAATCCCTTCATTGGTTACGGGGAGAAAGAGATTTAGCGCTTTTTAAAACACCGGAAGCAAAACTCGATCTTAATTTATGGCATGATCTTGATTGGATCGGCGGTATATTTGAAGACGGTGGCGAAGAGGTTGTGAGTTTCGATTTGGAAGACAATGCCATGTCGCTGGTTTCTTTTATGGAAGGAAAGAACGAAGTTTTTAATTATCACCAGCGTGAGGCTATGTGGACAAAAATGTTTTCAGATTATGTTGGCGGAGAGGAAAATATGGAGAAATTACTGTCAGATAATTTTGAGAAAGGCGTAATTAAATTCTAATTTATGAATTCTTTAAGGGAAATAATTAAAGACGCGGAAGAACGCAGGGTAGCCATCGGACACTTTAACATTTCCGAGCTTGCTGCGCTCAAAGCTATTTTTAAAGCGGCAAGGGACGTGGGGGTTCCGGTTATTATCGGCGTTTCTGAAGGTGAAAGGGAATTTATTGGCACAAGACAAGCTGCAGCGCTCATAGAGAGTTTGCGCGCAGAGTATAATTTCCCCTTATTTTTGAATGCCGATCACACTTATTCCGTTCAAGCGGCAAAAGAAGCGGTTCAAGCCGGCTACGACGCCATAATTTTTGATGGCGCCAGATTGCCTCTTGCTGAAAATATTAAAAAGACCAAAGAGATAGTAGAGTATGCAAGGTCGGTTGATCCTGAAATCATTATTGAGGGTGAATTAGGATATATAGGAGGTTCTTCGAAAATACTTAAATCGATTCCGGAGGGCGCGGCTATCAAGGATGAAGATTTAACAAAACCGGAAGAAGCGAAAAAATTTATTAAAGAAACAGGCGTTGATTTGCTTGCCCCCGCCGTAGGCAACATTCACGGCATGTTTAAGGACACCCCTAATCCCAATTTGAATATAAAAAGAATCAAGGAGATTTATAAAGCGGCCGTGGTACCTCTCGTACTTCACGGCGGATCGGGTATAAGCGACGATGATTTTGTAGCCGCAATTAACGCCGGGATCTCGGTTATACATATCAACACCGAAATTCGCTTGGCTTGGAGGAAAGGATTAGAGGCCGCGCTTTTGGGGGACAAAGAAGAGATTGCCCCTTATAAACTTCTTCCGTCAAGTGAAAAAGCGATTTATGAAGTTGTTAAGAGACGTTTGCAATTATTCAATTCAGGAATTGGTCGTTAGCTCTGAAGAGTGTTATAATAATAGTTAAGCATATGGTTCCAAAGGCGCAACTAATACTGCTTATTGATGATAACGAAGACTTCCTCGAAATTTTTGGGGCTAAGTTGGAGTCTGCCGGTTTCAAAGTAGTAAAAGCACAAGGAGGGGAAGAGGGGATAAAACAGGCGAGGAAAATTAACCCCGATTTAGTTTTGTTGGATTTAGAAATGCCGGGAGAGAACGGCTTTGAGGTTCTCTCAAGAATCCAGAAAGAAATTGGAGGCGGCAAACTTAGAGTTGCGTTTCTTACCAACTACGGCGAACCCGAAGGGGAGCACGCCGCGATAGATAAAAAGTATGCCATCGATATTGGTGCGGTAGACTACATCAGGAAGAGTGAGGATTTGGATTCTGTGGTGAATCAGGTAGAAGATATCCTCGCCACTTAGATCTCGCTTGATACTATTTTTACAGAAAATAACTTTTATAACCCTAACCGTTGCACTTCGGTTTTTTGTTAAATTAGAGTTGATTCATAAAGAAAATATTGTATCTCTGGAGCACCCTTTTATTGTGGTAGCTAACCATAAGAATTACTTTGACCACTGGCTTATATGTTTTGCGCTCGTAAAAATAATGGGTTTGCAGGTTTTGCCGTTCCGTTTTTTCACGGCAGATTATTTTTTTAAGAGATGGTGGACCGGATGGGGACTCTTACTCAAAGCTTACGGCGCCTTTCCAGCGCATAAAGGAGAAGGATTAGAAGTTTCTCTAAAGGAATCTATAGAAATTTTAAGCAAGGGAGGCGCGGTAGTGTTTTACCCGGAAGGCAGGGCAGTTAGAGACCCTAATGTTATAGGAGAACCCCGTCGGGGAATAGGAGCGCTTGCCTTATGGAGCGGCGCCAAGATTCTGCCGGTCGCTATCAAGGGGAGTAATGATATGAGGAATGGCGTGAAAATTACTTTCGGCAAGCCGTTCCTTATAAAAGGCGTTTTAGATAAAAGTAGTTTAAAAGGGGATGAAAGCGATTATCCTATGGTAGCCGGAGTTATAATGAATAAAGTGAAAGATTTATTCCATGGAATTTAGTTTCTTATCTATATTCTTAGCCGTCCTATCTTTTACCTGTTTTGTTTTGGGGGCTGTTCTTTATCTACAAGGAGGAAAATTGAGCAGTAAATTATTCGGGTCCCTCGCCATAACTGCTGGGGCATGGATAGCTGTGCTTATTATAGTTTTTTACAGGTATTCCGCAGCCGGGGTTGCTAATTCGCCTTATATATTCAATAAAATTTCCTTCTCTTTAGGCGCTACTATTTTCTATCTTTTGCTGCTTTTTACGTACTCTTTCCCCCAAGAAAAGTTGCTCATGAGGCGTGGTGCATTTATTGCTGTTACATTTGGCTATGCTATAGCGTTCATAGGTTCTTATGTACCAGGGGCGGTAATAATTAAAGATGTTTTAGAGCAGGGCTATTATATGCCGATAACCGTGATGGGGGATTTCTATACCTTTTATTACGCGCCGCTTCTGTTTTTATATCTTGGTTGGTCAGTGTGGCGGCTTATCTACATTCACAATAGAACAACGAATAGCCTTGATAGATTAAGAATAAGATACATTATTACAGGCGTTTCAATATCGGGCATTCTGGGCATAAGTTACGACATACTCCCACGCCTTCCTTTGCCGTTAGGTATTATCCCTCTCGGACATATAGGCGTTTTTATATTTGTTGTGCTCACTTCTTACGCTACACTTCGTCACCACCTTTTTAACGTTAAAGTCATAGTTACCGAGCTTCTTACTTTTTCTATCTGGGCCTTTCTATTGGTTAGGATTTTCATAGCTGGCACGGCAAAAGAGATTGCTCTCGACGGCAGCCTGCTTATATTGGTCGTGGCCTTTGGTATCATCCTTATAAGAAGCGTTCTAAACGAAGTCAAACAAAGAGAACAGTTGGAAAGAATATCGGCTGATCTTAACGATCTCAAAACCAACTTAGAAGCCAAGGTAGTACAGCAAACAGCAGAAATCAAGAAGGCCTACGAAGTAGAAAAGAAAGCGAGAGTGGAGTTGGAGGAACTCGACAAAGCCAAAGACCAGTTTATCCTAACCACCCAGCATCATTTGAGAACCCCGCTTACCATCATTAAAGGTTATTTAGCCGTTCTTAAAGAGAAGTTCACCTTGCCAAAAGAGGCATCAGTTGCCGTAAATAAGATGCAAGAATCAGCTGAAACAATTGCCAACTCTGTGAACAACCTTCTGCAGACTACGGAGATGAATATGAGGGAAGTTGACAAGTAGATAACCTAGTCAAATACTTAAATAAAGCTCGTTAATAACTTCATA
>CAZHYH010000029.1:5041-7501 GCA_964536655.1 uncultured Candidatus Saccharibacteria bacterium | reverse complement strand
CCACAACCAAACTTCTATGAAGAAATTTATCCTTACTGTTATAATACTGTTGATTGGTGCCGCTGGGGCTTTTATTGTGTTTCGCGAAAGACAAAATGTAACTCCAGGGAGTATCAACGTAGACACAACCTCAATGAAAATAGAAAGTTCTGCCTTTGAGCATAATAGAAATATTTCCGCCAAATATACTTGTGACGATAAGAATATTAACCCGCCGCTTACCATCTCCGGCGTTCCGAATGATGCTAAGAGCCTTGTGCTTATCGTTGATGACCCCGACGCGCCGATGGGAACATGGGTTCATTGGACGCTTTGGAATATGGACCCCGCGCTAACCGAGATTGCCGAAGACAGCGTCCCGGAAGGCATCGAGGGTGTAACGAGTTATGATAAGCCCGGTTACGGCGGCCCTTGCCCGCCTTCAGGCACCCACCGGTACTTTTTCAAGCTCTATGCTTTGGATGTGTTGCTTTCCATCCCTGAAACTTCTAATAAAGAGGCCTTGGAGAAAGCCATGCAGGGACATACCTTGGCTTCGGCGGAACTGGTCGGCTTATACAGCCGCAAGTAGGCTATGAAGTTTAGCGTGAAGCATAAAGAGGAAAAATGACGGAACCGCTTGCCTCCAAAATCAGACCGAAGAATTTAAAGGACTTTGTCGGCCAGGAACACTTGGTTCACGAGGACAAGCCGTTAAATATCGCCATTAAAAATAAACACCTTTTTTCATTTATCCTCTGGGGACCGCCGGGAAGCGGCAAAACGACTCTGGCCAAGATATACGCGAGCGCTCTCGATGCCCAAGTTTACGACCTTTCTGCCGTTTCGGCCGGCAAGGAAGACATCGAACATATCGTTAGGGAAAATTCCTGGGGTAAACCCAAAGTTTTATTCTTGGATGAAATCCACCGCTTCAACAAAGCCCAACAGGATTATCTACTGCCTTTCGTGGAGAAGGGCGAAATTACTTTAATCGGAGCCACCACGGAGAACCCCAGCTTCGAAGTTATTTCTCCGCTTCTTTCCCGTTGCCGCGTTTTTGTTCTGGACCCTTTATCCGAGGGAGAAATGGCCAAAATTATAAAGCGCACCGGTTTCAAAATGGATAAAGAAACGCGCGATTGGTTGGTTAATATGGCTAATGGCGACGCGAGACAGGCTATCACGGTGCTTGAAAATGCCAAAGAGCTTTACGGCAAAATTACCGTTGAAACATTAAGCAGCACTTTGCAGTCGAAGTTCCTGCGTTACGATAAAAAAGGCGAGGAGCACTATAATATCATAAGCGCTTTTATTAAGAGCATGCGTGCTAGCCAGCCGAACGCCGCCTTGTATTATTTGGCGCGGATGGTTGACGCGGGAGAGGACCCGAAATTCATTGCCCGCCGGATGGTTGTTTTTGCCAGTGAAGATATCGGTTTGGCGCAGCCAACAGCCCTCGTGGTGGCAAATGATGTTTTTAGGGCGGTGGAAACAGTAGGGTTGCCGGAGGCCGCCATCAATTTAGCTCACGGCGCGGCTTACCTTTCGCAATGTAAAAAAGACAGAAGCGCTTACGATGCTTATATGGCCGCGATGGAAGATGTCAAAAAATACGGCAATCTGCCGGTGCCGCTTAATCTGCGCAACGCTCCGACCAAACTTATGAAGGAATTGGGTTACGGCAAAGAGTATAAAAAATATTCCTCAATCAGCTTCTTACCGGAAAAACTAAAGGACAAAAAATACTTAAATGGCTAATAAGCTACCCTTATCTGAAAATTTTGATAATAATGAAGAAGGAGTCATAAGATATCTCACGGATTTACGCAACGAACTGGCCGATAAATCGGGCCAAGAACGTTATAAGATTCTGCAGAACAAAACCATTGATTATATAGCCCACGCGATGCCGCAAACCTTGGATGAACTCGCGGCTATTAAAGGCATCGGGCCAAAGAAGCTCAAAGAGTTGGGCCAGGCTATTTTGGCAATTACCACAGGCGGAGAAGCGAATATAAAAGAGAAAGTAATCCAGGTAAGCGAGTCGGGCGAAAGGGTGTTTTCGGTAAGCGATTTTTTGGATCACGTAAATGACATTCTCTATAAACAAAACGTTTTGGTCCAAGGTGAAATTTCAAGCGTAAACGTTCACCCCTCCGGCGTCTATCTTACTTTAAAAGACAAAAAAGACGAGGGAATACTGGATTGCTACATCCGCCCACATGTTTACAGTTACCTGGGCGTTCTACTTGAAGACGGCATGGAGGTGAAAATCGGCGGCTTCCCGAGCGTCTATAAGCGCAGCGGCAGGTTTAGGTTTATGGTTCAAACATTGGAGCTTACCGGCGAAGGTTCTTTGAAAAAAGCTTATGAGCTATTAAAGAAAAAACTGGAACTGGAAGGTCTTTTTGTAAGAAAGCGTCCTATACCGGAGTTTATAAAAAGAATCGGTATTGTGACTTCAAGACAAGGCGCGGT
>CAZHYH010000029.1:0-4941 GCA_964536655.1 uncultured Candidatus Saccharibacteria bacterium | reverse complement strand
CTCGAGTCCATCGTGGAGTGGTTTGATAAGCAGGAAGACATAGATTTGGAGGAGGGCTTGGAAAAAGTTAAGGTTGGCGCCGAAATCGTCAAAGACCTCAAATCCAAACTGAAGGGAATAGAAAATAAGTTCAAAGAAATCAAAGACGACTTGGACGAGGAAGAAAACGAATAGCCGCCTATTATAAAGTTGACACATGTTAACCAATTGACAATAGGTTGACGAAGCAATATAATACAGGTTATGAATAAAAATCTTCTTTCTACAATAGAAGCTGCCAATATCTTGGGGATAAGCCGGCAGGCGGTTTTTAAGAAAATTAAATCAGGAGAGATAAAGGCCAAAAAAGTTGGCCGTAATTTTATTATTGCAAAAGAGGATTTACCTTATGTTTTAGATACCCAACTTACCGAAGACAGAAAAAGGGAAATTGAAAAAGCGGTAAAGAAAGCCGTCAGCGAATACGGTGAGGCCTTAAGGCTGCTTGGCAAGGAATGAAATTGAAATATATATCTATCGCGGAAGTTGAATACATTGCTCACCGCGCTGCTAAAGAGCTTCTGGCATTTAATGAACCTATACCAGACTTCAACACCAGATTTCCTAATATTTTAGAAAGTTTTTTAAAAACACCGCTTCAATCGTTTGGCGGCAAGGGACTGTACAAAGGACTGGTAGGTAAAACGGCTATTCTTTTTTATCTGATGATTAAAAATCATCCCTTTCAGAATGGGAATAAAAGAGTAGCCGTCATGACAGTTCTCTATTTACTGCGCAAGAATGGAAAATGGCTGCGCGTTGACAATCAAGAGCTATATAATTTTGCTAGGTGGGTTGCCGAAAGTAATCCTAAGGTTAAAGATGCTACTATAGGGGCAATCCATAAATTTATACAAACCTATCTAATAGACCTATGAAGTTAATGAAAAGTAAATCGCCGTTTATAATTTGAAAAATCACGAAAAATAGGGTAAAACAATAACAATGAGCAAAAAACAACTTATACAACAAATTGAAGGGTTGCGGAAATCGCGGGTTATTACTTACTTAACGAGCGACCGGCAGGGGCCGATTAATGCTCGCGTGGCAATGGATATTATTCCGATTATTAGCAAGCAACTTCAGATAATCGGCAAAACGGAGAACATCGATTTGTTTTTGTATAGCTCGGGCGGGGATACGATGGTGCCGTGGAGGCTGGTCTCAATGATGCGCGAGTATTGCGACAAGTTTTCGGTTTTGGTTCCGTATAAAGCGCACAGCGCGGCAACGATGATTGCGCTTGGAGCGGACGAGATTGTGATGAGTGACCTTTCAGAGATTTCGCCGATTGACCCCTCAACTGCAAATGTTTTCAATCCGCAGGATCCGCAGAACGCGCAAAACAGAATTCCTATTTCGGTGGAAGACGTGATGGCATATTTTGATTTGGCGAAAAACAAGTTTGGTATAAAAAACGACGAGGAGCTTTCGCGTATCTTCAATAAATTTGTGGAGGCAAATCCGCAGATCCATCCTCTGGCGCTCGGTAATGTGAACCGCATTCATAATTTAATCCGTATGTTGGCGAAACGGCTTTTGAAAAGCCACAAAGCGCAACTCAAAGAAGATGAGATTGAAAAATTAGTTGATTACTTTACGGAAAAACTTTATTCGCACCAGTATCTTATAGGCAGGAAAGAAGCCAAAGAGGACCTGGGGCTAAAAAGCGTCCAATATGCTGACAGCGCGTTGTCCAAGGCGATGACAGATTTGTACGAAGAATATAAAAAAGAAATGGACCTCGGCACGCTATGGAATCCGGAAAATGAGCTTGGTTTAAACGCGATGCAAAATAAAAAAGATTACAAAATCGCGTTTATTGAAAGCAGCCAGTTATCAAATTATTTTGAGCTTTCGGTTGAGTACAAAAAACAACAGGTAAATATGGTTCAGCAAACCCCGCAAGGCCCAATTCAACTCCCGCAAGAGCAAGTAGTGTGGCGGATTATTGGCCAAGGGTGGAAGTAAAAATTTAATGTTGTTATAATTAAAATATGGAAAACAAAGATCGTTTTCTTAAAGTATATTCCAATCTTCCAATAAACCTTAGAAACGAGGTAATTTTAGTATTGCCGAGTATTGGTTCAATTACTTGGAATGTGGCGGCTTTGGAAGTAAATGACGAAACAGAATTAGGTAAGGTGATTATTAATAGATTAATTGAGCTAAAAATAATTTAATAATTTTATGGACTCTGATAAAAACACAACTAAATATGACGACAATGTAAGGGAGTTAGTTCTAACCCGCTTAGAAATGCTTCCTTCTGGAGCCGTGATTTCAATTGGGTCGGGTCAAGAATTAACAAAAGAGAAATTAATACAATCTGTTCGAGAGGGAAGTGATGTGGGCCAGAAAATAATAGAGATAGAAATGTCTTTTTTGCAAGGATTAAAAGACGGAGTTCTTTATGGTGGGACATCTACTAATAACTAGACCGGAGCATGATTATGCTACCCGTTATCTTTCCGCTTGGTCGGAAAAGTTATTTGATTTAATCAAAAGTAAGGGCTATTTAATAATTGATTTATATCGGGAGCGTGCAAATCGCAAAGAGATTGAAAGCGTTCTTTCAAAGAGAAATTCTGACCTGGTTATAATAAATGGGCATGGAAGCGATGATGCAGTAGCTGGACATGATAATAATTTATTAATTAAAGCAGGAGATAACTCTTCTTTGCTTAGTAATAAAATTACTTATGCGATATCGTGCCGTTCCGCTCGTGTTCTTGGAAAAGAAATAGCGCAGAATGCTGAAACGGCATATATTGGATATAAGGACGATTTTATATTTGTTTATCTTGAAAAATATCGTACCCGGCCTATTGAAGACAAATTTGCCGGGCTTTTTCTTGGCCCATCAAATCTTGTTGTGACAACTCTATTAAAGGGGCATTCAGCAAAAGAATCTGTATCAAGGGCCCGGCAAGAATTTTTAAGAAATATTCAAGGGTTGCTTACGAGTAAAGTTAAATCAGACGACTCTTCGGCGCTTAGGTATCTTGTGTGGGATATGAGAAATCTTGTTTTACAAGGTGATGTGAATAAAAGTCTATTTTAATTTTAATGCCCTCCTTAAACTGGATCGGAAAAAAGAAAATCGTAAATCATTATAAGGGGGTAAAATAAGACTTTTTGCCATCCTAACCTGCGCCTGCTAAAATCTACGTAAATGGCTAAGACGTTAAGAAACTCCGTCTTTTCTTAACATTAGAAGTTGGTTGACAATCGCTTGACAATCAAATATAGATTGCTTTACAATGAAGTTGCTTATGACAAATAAGGAGAAAATCTTACAATTGATTGAACAAAAGGGGAGGGTTACGGCGCGTGAAATTACGGAGGTAATTGACGTATCTCGCCAGTATGTCAATCTTGTGATTTCCGGTCTTGTTGCGGAAGATAAGGTGGTCAAGTTTGGGGGAACCCGAGGCGCTTTTTACGTTTCAAAAGCATATATCGCCGAACATCCGGAGATTATTCCAAATACGTTAAAGAAAAGATACATCAACAAGTCGCTTGAAGAGCATAAAGTCTTTCTTGAGATAGAGGACAAATTACCACAACTCAAGGATTTACCTGAAAATGTGCGGAGTATTTTTACATTCGCGTTTTCCGAGATGTTTAATAACGCGATCGAACATTCCGCATCAAAAATTATTTTAGTAGAAGTAACGTTGCGTGGCGACTTTCTGTCTTTTGTCGTAAACGATTCTGGTGTTGGCGTATTCCGCAATATCATGAAAAAGCGAAATCTTAAATCGGAAATTGAAGCGATCCAAGACCTATTGAAAGGAAAAACCACCACTATGCCGAGGACCCACTCCGGCGAGGGCATCTTCTTTACTTCCAAAGCGGGAGATATGTTTACTTTAGATAGTTTTGGTCAGATGCTTGTGATTAATAATCTCACGCATGACGTTTCCGCGCGTCACGCGTCTGCCGTCAAGCGGGGCACGCGTGTTATTTTTAAGATTAAAACAGATTCCAATCGCCACCTAAACGATGTTTTCAAAAAATATACTAACATCAACAATGAGAGCGACTATGGCTTTGATAAGACCGAGATACGGGTAAAACTTTACACTTCGGGTGGCGTCCATATCTCTCGTTCGCAGGCGCGCAGGATTTTGGAGGGCCTTGAAAAGTTTAAAGTGATTCTGCTTGATTTTGAGAACGTGCCGTTGGTAGGGCAGGCGTTTGTGGATGAAATTTATCGCGTCTTTCAGAACAAACACCCCAATATCGTTATTCAGGAAGAAAATATGTCGGAGGGTGTGAAATTTATGGTTGAACGAGCAAAAAACGAAGCAAAGAAATAACCTAGCTACGCTTTTTGCCATCCTAACCTGCGCCTGCTAAAATCTACGTAGACCCGCCTGCAACGCTGTGCGTAGCACTGCGGGCAGGTATCTACGTAGTTAATTACGTAGGGAAATTACAATGGCCAGGCGTAAGTTACATAACAGAAACATTCGCAAAATCACTAAATTAGCCGGCGGCTCCAGCTATGGCATTAAAAAAAGTCGGCAAGAAGCTAATAATCGAGGATTGGGAGAAATAGCCGTGCTCGGCGTTGGCATCAATGAATTATCAAAATAACACTATGAACAAATCGTTTACTATTCATGATTTACCCGCAGACGAGCGTCCGCGCGAGCGATTGGTTAAGTTTGGCGAGCAGGCACTATCAGCCCAAGAATTGCTTCAGCTTATTTTGGGGAGTGGCGTCGCCGGCGAATCAGTAGCAATTACGGCGCAGAAATTGTTGTCGCAATTTGGCAGTCTTCAGAAATTAGCCGAAGCAAGTATTGAAGAACTATCTTCTATTAAGGGAATTGGATTAGCCAAAGCCGCTCAAATAAAAGCCGCATTTGAAATTGGCCATCGGCTTTCTAC
>CAZHYH010000028.1:0-7635 GCA_964536655.1 uncultured Candidatus Saccharibacteria bacterium | reverse complement strand
CTCAAATTTATACCAGATTCATTATATCTTTTATAGTTACTATAGCCATTAAAAGGATAAGTACAACAAAACCTACTGCATGAGTAATAGCTTCAAAACGATGGTTTAATCTGCCTCCGGAAAGTTTTTCATAAAAAATGAAAAACAACCTACCGCCGTCCAATGCCGGAAACGGAATAACATTCAAGGCCGCAAGGTTAAGAGAAATCAAACCTAATATTTGAAGAAGATAAACTATTCCTAATTTGCCGGCAGTATCCAAGAAATTAAAAATACCTACCGGACCGGTAACTCCTGCGGTGGTTCCCCACTCGCCGCTAAAAAGACTCGCTATGAGACCAAATAAGCTCATGAAAATAAGACCTAGTATTTTTATAGACGTCTTGCCACCTTCATACAGCGCTCCTAAAAAGTTGTGCTTCGGTATACCGCCATCAATCAAAGAAACTCCCAAAGGCCCTTCTCCGGCTGGAGGATTAACCCGAGGAACCATTTTTAGAACCAGGCTTTCGCTGCCCTTGACTACGTTCAACTCAATTTCTTTGCCGCGATTAGCTTCAACGAAAGATATAAATTCAGAGGCGTTTTTAAAATCCGTCAATTTATCACCTTCTCGTAAACCAACCGCCTCGGCTGGACCGCCGGAGGTCACTTGACCTATAAATATCGACGGCTGTACTCCAATCATAAAAACCGCAGAAATAGCCAACCATCCAATCAATAAGTTCATTACTGCGCCAGCGACAACTACCAAACTTTTTTTGAACGCCGGTAAACCTTGAAAACTGCGGTTCTTGTCCGCAACTTCCTCATTGGAATTTTCTCCGTAGATTTTTACAAATCCTCCGAAGGGAATAGCGTTAAAACTATATATGGTCTCCCCAACTTTCTTCTTGAAGATTTTTGGAGGGAACCCGAAACCGAATTCTTCTACTCGCAATTTGAATAGCTTCGCAATGATAAAATGTCCGAACTCGTGACCGATAATTAGAACGGCGAGAAAAATTATAGCGATGATTAAGGTAAACATTTTATCTATATGAAAATTTCTTTAGTTTTATTTTCGACCAACTCGTCTACTGTTTCGTTGAATTTATCCACTTTTTTCTGTAATTCGTCTTTTAATTTAAATTTATTATCTTTATCCTGTTCTTCGTTTATCTTTTTATTAACGGCGTCTCTTTCAATGCGCATTTTTATTCTGCTTTCTTCAGTGGTGGATTTCACGATTTTAATAAGTTCTTCGCGGCGTTCGTGTGTTAGCTCCGGCAGCTTTACTCTCACGCTATTTTCGTAGGCGGAAACGCTGACACCTAAATTAGCAGCTTCTATAGCCTTAGCAGTCAATGGAATGACACCCTTATCCCACAAAGTTACCACTAAATCTCTAGGTAATTCTATAGAAATGCTCCCTAATTGTTTAATCTGTAGTTCTTGTCCCATATAGTTAACCGAAATATTTTCAATGAGTTTCGCAGTGGGCCGATTAGTACGCAAAACCGTGAGCTCTTCTTTAAGAGAGTTGACGAGAAAATCCAGCTTTGTTTGAAAATATGCTAAATATTCCATAAAATTCCAGCTTCTAACTGCAGTCTTTTATTGACGTTAAATTGTGACATAAAAGTTAATCTTTTTAAAATAGCCCCAAGAGTGATGTAATTTTTTTCCGCGTCCTCCGACAAACATGCAATAAGTTCTTGAGCGAACAAATTCAATTTATCCCTATTTTCCGATTCAACTATTTTTTTCAAAGCTCCTCCCCTCCCATTGGCACTCTTCATGAATTTAGTCACCTCTTTGAAAATTCTCGACCATTCATCATTTAAAAGCATTTCTTTAGCCCTGCCTATGCGTCCGAAAGAAAGATTAGCAAGAGCCGAAGCTTCCTTTGCTTCAACTTTCATTTCTTTAATTAAGAAATCTTGCACTAGCTGTTTCGAAGCTCTCGGGAAATAAATCTTCTGGAATCTTGACTGCAACGTTCCTAACACGGCTTCCGGATTAGGCAAAATCAAAATTAGTAATCCTCTCGCAGGCGGTTCTTCGGCAATTTTCAAAATAGCATTCTGCGCCTGAGACGTTAAATTATGCGCGTTATCTATAATAACGACTCTCCGTAGCGATACTACCGGCTTGGAATAAAGAAATCGCTTAATTTCTCTTACTGCGTCAATACCTATGGAGTTTTCACTTTTAAGGGGTTTGGGAGTAACAAAAAGCGTTTCGGTAAGTATACTCGCAGGTTCTTCAAAATTGCCGTATTCCAGAAAATTCGCTAAATATTTTGCGAAAGTATATTTGCCGACTTTTGTTTCTCCGAAAAAAATATAACCGTGTGAAAGTTCATTATTTTTTGCTAAGCGTTTAAAAATTTTAATCAAATTATCATGCCCCGCAATCATAATTAGTTCTTATTTAGTAGAGTCCTTTTATATATATCAAGATGTTCAAGAATTACGCCAGTACCCTTAGCTACGCATAAAATAGGATCTTCAGCCACGTACATTTCCACTCCCAGGAGCCGCTTAAAAAATTCATCTATATTCCTTAATCCCGCGCTACCGCCGGATAAGATAACTCCTTTTTCCATAACATCAGCAACGAGCTCCGGCGGGGTTTCGTTAAAAACGGAAGAAACCGAGGCCACAATCTCCGTCAAATAAGGATTCAACGCTTCGGCAATCTCGTTGGAGTTCACAATCAGATCTTTAGGTAAACCACCGATTAAATCTCTGCCCCTAAACTGAAATTCTATTTTACTTTTCATAGGAAGAGCAGAACCGGCGCCAATTTTTATAGCTTCGGCAGTTTGCTCGCCGATAGAAATAGCATATTTTTTCTTCACATAATTCATAATGGCGGTATCAAATTTATTACCTGCTACCCTTAGACTGGACCAGCAAACTATTCCGCCCAAAGAAATAACTGCAACTTCCGAAGTGCCACCTCCAATATTTATAATCATATTGCCGGAAGAAGAATTAATAGCGATGCCGGCCCCCAGCGCCGCCAAGAGCGGTTCTCTCACTATATAAGCGTTTTTAGCTCCCGCTTCTCTTGCCGCATTAACGACCGCTCTCCTTTCGGTCGGTGTTATGCCTGCCGGAACAGATATAACCATATCCGGCTTAAGCAAGTTCCATTTGCCCACGGCTTTATGGATGAAATATCTAAGCATTGCTCTCGTAATATAATAATCGGCAATTACCCCATCCTTTAATGGGCGATAGGCCGCGATATCACCAGGAGTTCTGCCTATCATTTCTTTAGCCTCGGCGCCCACCGCCATAACTGAATTTTCGGGCAGACTCAAAGCTACAATAGTCGGCTCATTAATGATAAATCCTTTACCGGGTACAAAAACCACAGTATTCGTCGTTCCTAAATCAATGCCTATTCTCTTTACTAACATTTATTTAATCCTTTTTATGTCGGCTCCGAGCAACCGCAGGCGTTCTTCTAACATGCCATATCCGCGGTCTATTTGCTCCACATCATGAAGAATGCTTTTCCCTTTAGCTAATAAAGCGGCTATAACCAAGGTAGCGCCCGCACGCAAATCCAAGCTTCTTATAACTGCTCCCCTCAAAGGTGTCCTGCCGCTTATAAGAGCCCTGTGCGGATCCAAAATTTTTGCCCGAGCTCCCATTTTTACCAATTCTTTGATGTATCTTAACCTGCCTTCGTAGAGAGTGTCAAAAATTAACGTTTCACCTTTGCTCTGAGTGGCCAATACGCCGAAAGGCGCTTGTAAATCAGTTGGAAAGCCGGGGTAAGGCAATGTTTGAATCTTGGTTCCTCGAAGCTTGGGGATGTCTCTGCCTACAATAATATTTCCATTTTTAATCTCTAAATTAACGCCAAATTCTTTAATCTTATAAATAGGCGCCGTTAAATATTTTAATGGAGCTCTTTCAAGAATAAGTTTCTTTCCGGTTAATGCGCCCAGAACCATAAAAGTCCCCGCCTCAATCGGATCGCTTATAATAGAATATCTCACCTCCCTTTTACCGCCTGTTATCTTCTTTGAGCCTCTTATTTTCAGCCAATGCGTTCCTAATCCGTCTATTTGGACGCCGAGTACTTTTAAAAAATTACCCAGATCTTGAACGTGCGGTTCGGCTGCCGCCAACTCTACTTCTAAGGACGGCATAACGGCGCCCAACATTAACAAATTTTCCGTAGCGGTAACGCTGAATTCCTTAAGAATTACGTTCTCGGCCCGTTTGTTCGTTTCTCTCCGCATGTGATAAATACCCCGCGTTTCATCATAAGTAATCTTAACACCCAAACTTTTAAAAGCTTCTAAGTGCGCGTCTAGGGGCCTCACTCCTATATGACAACCGCCCGGCGTACCGATAGCGAAACTGCCGAACCTAGCAAGTATTGGGCCCACAAGAAGTATGGACGATCTTATTCTCCTCACTAAATGAACGTCTATTTTAGACGGATCGATATCTCTATTTACGATACGCAGAGTCGTGCTATCTAACCAAGATATTTCCGAGCCCATACTCTCTAATATGGAAAGAAGTGTGGTAACATCCCCTATCCTAGGGACGTTGCCGATAATGCAAGGTCTTTTGGTTAGAATAGTGGCAGAAATTATAGGTGTGGCCGCATTTTTTGAGCCCAAAACCGATATAGCGCCCTCAAGAACTCTCCCACCATTGATTATGAATTTCACACCCCTTATTATAGATAATAATGTCTGTTCGCACCAGAAGAATCTTGTTCTACTTATTATTTTTTCTGTTTCTCATTATAGGCAGTACGCTCATCGCCTATTCTTTGGGCATTAAGTTTGATTTAAAAACGCTTTCCCTCGAAAAAACAGGAGGCATATATTTGAAGAGCGAACCGCCGGATACGTACATTTTCTTAAACGGAAAACAGGTAGAAAACCAATCCGGCTTTCTGCAATCAGGCACATTAATCGATAATCTGGAAAAAGGAGAATACCGGATTTTACTTCAAGCAGACGGCCGTTTCGACTGGGAAAAAAACGTAGCGATTAAACCCTCATTAGTTGAAGTATTTGATAGTGTGATACTTGTACCGAAAAAAGATCCCGAACCGGCAGGCGGCCCCGCAACTAAGTTTTATATAATAAATCAAATTCTGGCGCTGGAAAAAGACGGGGAAATTTTCGCAAATGATGCCAAACTAATAGGCACCAAGATTGAGGATCTGGCTCAAAACGGATCAATCGTAACTTACAACGACAGAAATAAAAACTATTATCTCGCAAATATATTTGAGTTTAATTCTTCGTTGAATATAAACACTTTATTTAATAATCTTAAAGAATCACGCTTGGGATTGCCGGGCGCCGTACCCGTAATTAAAGTTTTATTTCACCCCTTTAATTATAAGAAAATCATCGTTCAGAGCCGCGGAGCTTTGTACAATCTCGACACATCACGACTGGATATTGAGCAAATTGCGGAGAATGTTAAAGATTTCCGTGTAAACGGAGAGGAAGTTGTTTTCTACGACGAAGAAGCCATCTACAGATATAATTTAATATTCAGAAATAAATCGAAATTGGCGGACTTAAAGCAAGACGAGGGGAAATCTCGCATTGGCTTTGAGATTGATTCTGCAGGGAGAGTGATCACTTTATTTAATAATGGAGAGTTGGTGATACTAATAAATAACGATGATAGATTAGTGATAGCTAATAAAGTCAGGTTGTTTTCTGATTCTAGCGATGGAAGATTTATAGCCTTTGTTGATTATGACGGCCCCCTCTATGCCTATAGAATAGACAAGGGAAAGTATATCAAATTAATTACGGATATAAATGAAGAAATTTTGGAAATAAAATGGTATAAGGATAATAAACATCTTTTTGTCCGGACGGCGAACGGCTTATACTTCACCGAGGTTGACGATAACCTACCGCTAAATACCGTGAAACTCGCTTCCGACGTAACTCAATTTGACTACGAAAGCGACGCAGGCACTCTTTATTTCGGCACGCCGGCGGGTATTTTTAAACTGGAAATTTAAGTTACTCTGTTAGGACCTCTCTTCCTTTAGAGGTAATTAAAATACTATGTTCGAAGTGAGCGGAAATGCTTTTATCAGAAGTAATAAAACTATCGTCTTTAATCTGCACAGCCTTAGTGGTGGTTAGGCTCGTCATAGGTTCAATAGCAAGAACCATACCTTCGCACAAAACCATTCCGGTTCCGGGTCTGCCGTAGTTATAGATGATAGGGTCTTCATGCAGTTCTCGGCCTACGCCATGACCGGTCAGTCCCTCAATTACCTTTATGTTTCCTTGAGTTGCGGTTCGCTCCACCGCGAAACCTATATCTCCTAAAGTAGCCCCGGGCTTTATAACCTTAATCGCTTCGTTTAAGGCATTTTTGGTAACTTTAATAAGATGGAGCAACTCCTTTGGTACTTTTCCAATTGGCACCGTTATTGCCGCGTCGGTTATGCCTCCTTGCCAATTGACACCCATATCTAATTTAAGAATATCTCCAGATTGTAAACAATAAGGAGACGGCTTCCCATGCACAATAATTTCGTTAATAGAAGCACATAGAGCGTAAGGAAATTTACTTTTTGCGCCATCCGGCATATAACCTAAAAAAGCAGGAGACCCGCCATATTCAACAATCAGATCATGGGCAAGCTTATTAAGTTCTAGGAGATTAACGCCCGGACGGGCAGCTTCTTTTAACCGCCTTAAGACAAAGGCCAAAATTTTACCGGACCTTCTGATTTTCTCTATTTCCTCCCTGGTTTTAATTAGAGAAGACATGCCAGGTAGTAGAAACTCGACTTGTTAAATTCTTTTTGTTTCTGACTTTTGAAGTTGATAGGATTTTCATAAATTATTTACTTATCTTGAGCCTTAAGTGAAACTTATCTAAAATTTAACAAAAAGTAGTCGAGTTTTCACTACCTGGCATGCGCACTCTTTAATTATAGATATGTTTTTGGATATTTTTAAACACCTCAAAGGGCATTGCCTTTCCTTGAATTTCGAACAAGCGGTAACCGCGCTTTTTGAGTTCCGCAAAAATAGGCTTAGTCCTGGTGTCATATTCCTCTATTCTTTTCTTAATAATCAGAGGTTTATCGAGTGATCTTCTGAAAAGTTTGCCGCCGCAGAAAGGACATTTGCTTTTCACATTAAAATGTTCGGTTTCTTTAAGATATAAAACTGGAGAGCCGCACACTGTGCACAAAAGCCTGTGACTATTTCTTTTGATAGATGTCTTGGACGATACTTTTATAACAAAGAATAAAATATTTCTTCGTCCGTACAACTTCTCAAGTAAGGGCATTAGATTCTTTGTTTCGTAGAGCGTACGCGGGGAACCGCTAAAGACTATACCTAATCCCGCTTTGACTATTTTTTCAGCTCTGTTTTTGACAACACTCAAAACCCATGAAGGCGTCATAAGCTTGCCGGTTTCAAATAAATTACGCTCACGCTTTATGATCGCGTTTTTCTTATGAGTCGGGCTGTAAATTAATGATTCAAGATATTTACCCGTATCAAAGTGGACAAAACCAAAATGATTTGCCGTGAGGTCTGCCTGAGTGCCCTTTCCCGCGCCAGGAGGCCCATAAATCACAATTGCTTTTGACTTACCTAAAACCTTCATATTC